>DATFGS010000351.1:0-3843 GCA_035249225.1 Candidatus Methylomirabilota bacterium
GCCCTCTCGGGGCACTAGCGGAGTACTCGACGGGTCATGACGCGTGCCGGTACGGCATTGATCTTATTGGGGGGGAGCGGCGGCGCTCCTCCCCCAAGCCCCCCCACCGCACCATCCATGGGCCGGGAACCCGTCGAGCAGAGGTGCGCCTGATGCGCACCCTGGCCCAGATCGCGGCGATCACCCTCATGAACTTGCGCAATCTTCCGTCGCGGGTGGGCACGTCGCTGGTGGTGGTCGTGGGCATCGCGGGGGTGGTCGGCGTGCTGGTCTCGGTGCTCGCGATGTCGGAGGGATTTCGTCACACGCTGGCCAGCACCGGGCGCGGCGATCGCGTGATCATGCTGCGCGCCGGCTCCGATTCGGAGCTCTCGAGCGGCGTCGATCGCGACCAGGCGGTTCTCCTGGCCGCGCTCCCCGGGGTGGCCCGCGACGGGGCCGGCCGCTCGCTCGCCTCCGCGGAGCTGGTGGTCATGGTGGACCTGCCGCGCAAGGGGGAGACCAATCCCAACAACGTGCCGTTCCGCGGGGTGCAGCGGGCTGCGTTCGAGATCCGCGACGAGGCACGGCTCGTGGAGGGGCGCCGCTTCGAGCCCGGCGTCCGGGAGGTCGTGGTCGGGCGCAAGGCGGCCGGCCAGTTCGCGGGGCTCTCGGTCGGCTCGCGCATCGGCTTCCGCGACAGCGACTGGACGGTGGTCGGGATCTTCGCGAGCGGCGGCGACGTGCACGAGTCGGAGATCTGGGCCGACGCGGAGGTGGCCATGTCCGCGTTCCGGCGCACCGGCTACCAGTCGGTGACGGCCCGGCTCGCCGACGGCTCGGACGCGGCCCTCGCCGCCTTCCGCGACTCGGTCGGCCGCGATCGCCGCTTCTCGATCAGCGTGCTGCGCGAGCCCGAGTACTACGCCAAGCAGGCCAACGTGCTCTCCGCGCTCATCAACGTGCTCGGCTACACGGTGGCCGCGTTCATGGCGGTGGGCGCCACCTTCGGCGCGCTCAACTGCATGTACTCCGCCATCGCGAGCCGCCAGGTGGAGATCGCGACCCTGCGCGCTATCGGCTTCGGCGGGACGCCGGTGGTCATCTCGGTCATGATCGAGGCCCTCGTGCTGTCGCTGCTGGGCGGCCTGGTGGGCGGCGGGCTGGCCTACGTCTACTGTGACGGCGCCTCGCTCTCCACGCTCAACTTCAGCACCTTCTCGCAGGTCGGCTTCGACTTCCGGGTGACGCCCGGCCTGCTCCTCCGCGGGCTCATCTGGGCGCTGGTCATCGGCCTCGCGGGCGGGCTCCTTCCCGCGGTGCGCGCCGCGCGCATCCCGGTCACCGAGGCGCTTAGAACCCTGTAGTGGTTGACTCGCTTCCGGCCGCGGGCTAGCCTCGGGCGTCAGGCAAACCCGAGCCCCAGGAGGCCTCTCCGTGCACGATCTCGTCATCGACAACGCGCGTCTCATCGACGGTCTCGGCACCCCCGCGCGTGACGGCAGCCTCGCGGTCGCGGGCGGCCGCATCGCCGCGATCAGCGACGACCGGCGCGGGAGCGATCTCGGCGCCGCGCGCGAGCGGGTGGACGCGGGCGGCCTCGTGCTGGCCCCCGGCATCGTGGACCTGCACACCCACTACGACGCGCAGCTCACCTGGGATCCCTTCGCCACCCCCTCGACCTCGCTCGGGGTGACCACGGTGGTGATCGGCAACTGCGGCTTCACGATCGCGCCGTGCCGCCCGGCCAACCGCGATCTGGTCGTGCGCAATCTCACGCACGTGGAGGGCATGTCGCTCGAGGCCATGCGCGCGGGCATCCAGTGGGACTTCGAGAGCTACCCCGAGTACCTGGCCTCCCTCGAACGTCGCGGGCTCGTGCCCAACGTGGCCTCGTTCGTGGGCCACTCCTCGGTGCGCACCTACGTGCTCGGCGAGGAGGCCAGCCAGCGCACGGCCACCGACGCGGAGATCGCGGAGATGCGGCGGATCGTGGTGGAGGCGCTGCGGGTCGGCGCGATCGGCTTCGCCACCTCGACGCTCGAGCAGCACAACGGCGAGCACGGCATCCCGATGCCCTCGCGCCTGGCCGACGAGCGCGAGATGGCCGCGCTGACCGGCGCGCTCGGCGAGGTCGGGCGCGGCGTGTTCATGCTCACCAAGGGCATGACGTCGACGGTCCCGTGGCTCGAGGGCATCGCGGCGGCCACCCGCCGGCCGGTGATGATCGCGGCCATGTTCGTGGATCCGGGCGACCCGACCCGCGTGTTCCGCGAGCTGGGCGAGATCGAGTCCGCGCGGAGCCGCGGGCGCGAGCTGTGGGCGCAGGTGGGCTGCTTCCCGCTCGGCATGGAGTTCACGCTCCGTCATCCCTACCCGCTCGAGGCCTTCATCGCCTGGCGGCCCGCCATCGAGGCCCCCGAGGAGGCGCGCTACCGTGCGGTGCTCGCGGACCCGTCGTTCCGCGCCGCGCTCAAGAAGGAGATCGGCCAGCCGGGCGTGCCGAACCGCTTCAGCGACAAGAACTGGGACCACCTGACGATCGCGGAGGTGCAGCGCCCCGAGCACCGGGCGCTCGAGGGGCGGACCATCGGCGCGCTGGCCCGAGAGCGCGGCCAGCATCCCTGGGACACCTTCCTCGACTTCGGCCTCGACGGCGAGCTCGACGCGATGTTCGACTGCCGTCTGTTCAACATCGACGAGACCGAGGTGAAGCGGCTGCTGCGCCATCCCAACGCGGCGGTGGCCCTGTCCGACGCGGGCGCTCATCTCTCGTTCCTCTGCGACGCGGGCTTCGGCCTGCATCTCTTCGGGCACTGGGCGCGGGAGCGCGGCGATCTCACGCTCGAGCAGGCGGTGCGCGCGGTGACCAGCTCGGTCGCCGACGCCTACCGCATCCGGGAGCGCGGCCGGCTCCAGGCCGGCGCCTGGGCCGACCTCATGCTGTTCGACCCCAGGACCGTCGGGCGCGGCGCCAAGCGCCGGGTCAACGATTTGCCGACCGGCGCCAGCCGGCTCGATACGCCCGCGGTCGGACTGCACGGGGTATGGGTCAACGGGATCCGGACCGTCAACCCGGACGGCGTGATCCGGGGATGCGGCCGGCCGGGCCGGGTCCTGCGGGAGTTCCCCGGCTAACATCAGGGTTTACGACCCTTCTTAGTTCGGTCCACCTATTGCCCGCCTCGGTATGACCGGGGGGCCGCCCGGCTCCCATAAGGCGCCGGCCGACACGCGCGCCGGTCGGCGTGCCGTGCCTCCACCCGGCTGTTCGGCTCCACCGTCGGCATGGGGGTGGCGCTCGCCGCAGCCGCGCCCGCTCACCCCCGCGGGGTGATGCTGGGCCGCGGTCACCGCGGACGTCATCAGGTGGGAGTCGTTTGCGGGGCAGAACACGGGGCGCCGGCTGCGCGCCTGGGTGCGCCCCCTCCACACCGGGGAGGCCGGCGGCATCCTGGGCCAGAGCATCGCGCTCCTGGCCTCGGCCGGCGGGGCAGAAGCTGGTGCCGCCGACCCGGGTCCGCCGAGGCGGCTCGGGTCCCCGAGGCCCGCCAAGAAGTGTCAGCAGACTGACACACCCTGCCAGCAGTCCACCTTTCCTTCTAGCAATTCCTGTAGCTTAGGCTGAATCTTCACTGGCAATCCGCTTGCACACTCTCGCCTCGTCCGGGTGAGCCCGGATCGACCGAGAGGAGGCAGGCCATGGGTGGGGTCACTGTCGCAAAGCGGCTGGAGCGCCTGGTCCGATTCGTTCCCGGGATCCCGGGCTATCAGGACCGGGAGACGGCCCGGGCCACCGACAAGCAAGTCCGGATGCGGCTCGTCGGCGAGCTGCAGCGGCTCATCCAGGGCCTCGAGGAGGAC
>DATFGS010000352.1:0-1781 GCA_035249225.1 Candidatus Methylomirabilota bacterium
CCTTCCACGTGCGCTCGTCGATCGCCACCCCGTACTCCCGCCGCGCGTACGCCACGCTGATCTTCTCCTCCATCACATCGCGCAGCACGCGCTCGGGATCGCGCTCGAACGGGTTGCCCCAGCCGCCGGCGCCGCCCAGCTCGTGGCGGTAGACGTCGCCGGACCGCACGGTCAGCGTGCACTTGGCCGGCAGCTCGCGCTCCTCCGTGCCGGAGTGCAGGACGTTGCGCGAGGGCGTGCCCGGGCGCCCGCCCGCCAGACCGTAGGGCACGTGGTTGCGCCGATCGGTGCGGAGCTGGAGCACGCCTTCCGCCTCGAGGAAGCGATACTGGCGCTCCAGGGCGAGGCCGCCCCGGAACTTGCCGGGGCCGCCGGTGTCGGGCAGGTAGCCGTAGCGCTCGATCAGCAGCGGGTACTCGGCCTCGATGATCTCCACGGGATTGTTCGAGAAGTTCACGACCGAGCTGCTGCACGCATCCACACCGTCCTTGGTCGGGCGGCCGCCCCAGGAGCCGAAGAGGAACTCGAGGAAGACGAAGGGCCGCCGCTCGGCGTCGTAGCCGCCGAAGCTCACGCCGGTGTCGCCGCCGACCTCGCACGCGAAGACCCGATCGGGCGCGATCTGGGCCAGGGCGCCGAACACGACGTTGGCCATGCGGAAGCCGGTGAGGCCGCGGGCGGCGACCGCGGCGGGCATGACCGGGTTGACCACGGTCCCGGGCGACGCGATCACCTCGATGGGGCGGAAGTAGCCCTCGTTGTTGGGCGGGGTGCCGCCGACCAGGTGGCGCACGCACGCGTACACCGCGGACTTGGTGAAGGGCAGCGGCGAGTTGATGGCGCCCTTCACCTGCGGCGCCGAGCCGGTGAAGTCGGCGATCAGGCGGTCGCCCTTGACCGTGATGGCCACCGTGATCGGGATCGGGTCGGGATCGATGCCGTCGTCGTCCATCCAGTCGGTGAACGAGTAGGTGCCGTCGGGCATGGCGGTGATGGCGTTGCGCGCCAGCCGCTCGGCCTGGTCGAGCAGCGCGGTGGTGCACGCCGCGAAGCGCTCGGGGCCGTACTGCTCGGCCAGCTTCAGGTAGCCGCGCTCGCCGGTGAGGCAGGCGGCCACCTGCGAGCGCACGTCGCCCAGCACCTGGCGCGGCACGCGCACGTTGCGGTCGATCAGCTCGAACAGCGCCTCCACCGGCTTGCCCGCCGCGTAGAGGCGCAGCGGCGGGATGCGCAGGCCCTCCTGGAAGATCTCGGTCGCGTCGCAGCCGTTGCCGCCGGCGGTCTTGCCGCCCACGTCCAGCTGGTGCCCGATGCTCGCGGACCAGCCGACGAGGCGCCGGTCCACGAAGATGGGCTTGAAGATGTAGAAGTCGGGCAGATGCGTGCCGCCCTCGAACGGATCGTTCAGGATGAACACGTCGCCCGGCTCGAGGCTCGCCCCGAACTTGCGGCGCACCTGCGCCATCGCGTCGGGGATGGAGCCGAGATGGAGGGGCAGGGTGAGGCCCTGGGCGATCAGGCGGCCGTCCACGTCGCAGAGGGCGCACGACATGTCCATCGCGTTCTTGAGGTTGTTCGAGTAGGCGGTGCGCACGAGCGCGATGGCCATCTCGTCCACGATCGCGTCGAGGCCGTTCTTGACCAGCTCGAGGAGGATCGGATCGCTGAGATCGCGGGCGGTCATGCGGGGCCTCCGGTCGTGATGACGATGTTGCCGTGCGCGTCCAGGCGGGCCGCGCAGCCCGGCGGGACCAGGGTGGTGGCGTCGTACTCGTCGAGGA
>DATFGS010000353.1:0-4675 GCA_035249225.1 Candidatus Methylomirabilota bacterium
GGCGACGCGGCTCAGGCCCCGCCGACCTTCTCGCGCCGCACGCGGATACCGGCCGCCTCGCGGTCCCAGGTGTCCGGCGTCACGCCTTCGGCGCGCAGGCGGTGCTTCTCCGCCTTCTGCGTCGGCGTCTTCGGCAGCTCCGCGGTGATGCGCACGTATCGGGGAATCATGAAGTGCGCCAGCCGCGGCCGCAGGAACTCGATCAGCTCCACCGGATCGAGGCGGGCGCCGGGCACGAGCGACAGCACCGCCATGACCTCGTCCTCGCCGTGCTCGCTCGGCACCGCCACCGCGGCGGCCTCGCGCACCGCGGGATGCGACAAGAGCTCGATCTCCACCTCGTAGGAGGAGATGTTCTCGCCGCGACGGCGGATCGCATCCTTCACCCGGTCCACGTAGTAGTAGTTGCCCAGGGCGTCCTGGCGGAAGGCGTCGCCGGTGTGGAACCAGCCGTTGCGCCAGGCGCGCGCGGTGGCCGCCGGGTCGTTGTGATAGCCGTGGTTGAGCGCCCAGGGCCTGGCCGTGCGCAGGATCATCTCGCCGACCTCGCCCGAGGCCACCACGCAGTCGTTGGCGTCGACCAGGCGCGCCTCGCTGCCGGGGCGCAGGCGGCCGCAGAACCCGCGGCCCTGCGGCTGCGGCTCCGACACGATCGGGTTGTTGATCTCGGTCATGTTGAACACGGTGCGCACGTCGATGCCGAAGCGGGCGGCGAACCCCGGCACGTCGTCGACCAGCGGCACCATGAAGGCGAGCTTCAGCCGGTGGTCGCGGTCCTCCGGCCCCGGCGGGCGCTTCCACAGGAAGCTCGCCATGGCGCCCAGCAGGAAGACGACCGTCGCCTCGGTGCGCCGCACCAGGGGCCAGAAGCTCTCGGTGTCGAAGCCCGGCACCACCACGAGCGAGCCGCCGCGGAACGTCATGCAGTTGACCAGGCCGGTGCCGCCGACGTGGAACATCGGCATGGTCATGAAGTAGCGGTCGGCGCCGGTGATGAACGGCCAGGCCTCCGGTCCCATCATCGACCAGCCCTGGCAGTACGATGACAGCACCGCCTTGGACGGCCCGGTGGTGCCGGAGGTGAAGATCACGGTCTGGGTGTCCCACGGCTCGATCGGGCGCGGGAGCGGCGGCAGCGTGCGATCGCCCGGAGCCAGCGCCTCGGGGCCGTGCGCGGCGAGCCGCGTCTCCGCGGCGCCGCCGAGCACGACGATGGTCTCGAGCCGCGCCATCTCGATCTCCTGCAGGCGCGGCACCAGGTCGGCGTGCGCCACCATCAGCCGGGCATCCGACACGCGGACGACGTGCTCCAGCAACCGGCCGCGATAGGCCAGGTTCACGGGCACGTAGACGGCGCCGAGGTGGTTCAGGGCCAGCATGAGCAGGATGCTGTCGGCGCCGGTGGGCAGCCAGCTCAGCACGTGCTCGCCCTGGCGAACGCCGAGCCGCGCCAGGCCGCAGGCCATCTGCACGACGCGGTCGTGCGCGTCGCGCCAGGTCAGCGCCGGAGCGTCGGGGAAGACCAGGAACGGCCGGTCCCCGTGCTCCTCCGCGTTGCGCTGCACCAGATAGCGCGCAACGCAGATCTCCCGCCCCGGAACCTCGGCCAGCGAGCCGTCCATCACCCCTCCTCCCCGCCCGGCCATGCCGGAGCCTCCGAGCGGCTTCGCCGAGAGTACCCGCCCGAATTTCGCCGGGTCAAGGATCGCGGCGCGCGGACGCCCCGCACCGGCGGGCCTGGAACGCGAGGTTGCCGCCGGTGAGGGCCCAGGTCGGCGTGATCGGGCAGCCGCCCGCCCGGAGCGCCTCGGCGATCCAGCTGTTGCACGTGTGGAGGAGCGAGTAGCGGCCGGTCGCGGCGTAGAAGCGGCTGCCGGGATAGAGACCGGGGCCGAGGTCGATCGGGGCGCCCGACGCGTCGCGTGCGTAGGCGCGCGACACGAAGCGGGCGAGCGCTTCCGCGCCGGCCGCGGAGAGCTCGACCGGCGTGATCTCGGCGTGGACAAAGTGCTCGGCGGGCGGGCGGCCGAGGCCGGTCACGTGGAGCACGCTTCCTCCCGAGGCGAACGAAGCCTCGAAGGCGAGCACGATGCCCGCGTCCGGCGACTGGTAGAAGGCGCGATCGCCCCACCCCACCTCGACGTATCGCGCGGCCGGGAACAGGTCGTGCTCGGGCCACGCACCCGCCGGGATCTGGTCGCGCCGCATCACGAGGCCGCTGTGCCAGCCGTACCGGACGACGTGGACGGTGATGGTCGCCTCGCCGGGGGGCGGGGGATGGAGCCCGTGAACCGGCCCGAGACAGGCCGCGGCGAGCCCGGCCACCATGAGCAGCAGCGCGACACCGGAGCGCGGCCTCACCCCTTGCCGACCTGATCGCCGCTCCGGTAGCCTACCCCGGCCGGCCCGGGCCTCTCTCACCGGGTGGACCAAGGAGACGCGATGAAGATCACCAAGGTGGAGTCGCTCCACGCCGATGGCGGCTGGCGCAGCCTCGACTTCCTCAAGATCAGCACCGACGAGGGCCTCGTCGGGTGGAGCGAGTACAACGAATCCTTCGGTGGCGTCGGCGTCTCCGCGGCGATCGCGGGGCTCGCGCCGCTGCTCGTCGGGAAGGACCCGCGCCCGTGGGAGGCCCACGTCGCCCTGCTGTCCGCGGTGCGCCGGCAGGCCGCCGGCGGGGTGATCCAGCAGGCCATCGGCGCGATCGAGAACGCGCTCCTCGACATCAAGGCCCGCTCGCTCGGCATCCCGGTCTACGCCCTCTTCGGCGGCCCGGTCCGCGACCGCATCCGCCTGTACTGGTCGCACTGCGCCACCTACCGGGTGAGCCGGGCCACGGAGATGGGCATCCCGCCGGTGCGCACCCTCGACGACATCGTCGCGATGGGGCGCGAGGTGGTGGCCAAGGGCTACACCGCGCTCAAGACCAACGCGCTCCTGCTCGGCCAGACCCCGCGCGCACACGTGCCCGGCTTCGGCCGCAGCGCGGGCTTCCCCGAGCTCAACGCCGACCGGCACGTGCTCGACGCGATCGCGGTCCAGCTCGCCGCCTTCCGCGAGGGCGCGGGGCCCGGCATGGACATCCTGGTGGACCTCAACTTCAACTACAAGACCGAGGGCTTCCTGAAGATGGCGCGGGCCATGGAGCCCTACGATCTCTTCTGGGTCGAGATGGACACGCGCGACGCGAAGGCGCTGGCCTACGTGCGCAGCCGCACCGCCATCCCGCTCGCGTCGTGCGAGTGCCTGTTCGGCCGGCGCGACTACCGGCCGTTCTTCGAGCAGCAGGCGGTGGACGTGGCCATCGTCGACACGCCGTGGAACGGGGTGGGCGAGTCGCTCAAGATCGCGGCGATGGCCGACGCCTACGAGATCAACGTGGCCCCGCACAACTTCTACGGCCACCTCGCCACCATGATGAACGCGCACTGGAGCGCGGTGGTCCCGAACCTCCGCATCATGGAGACCGATCCCGACATGGTGCCGTGGCAGGACGACCTGGTGACCGTGAAGCCGCGCATCGAGGCCGGCCACCTGCTCCTCCCCACCGGCCCCGGCTGGGGCACCGAGGTCAACGAGGAGGCGGTCCGGGCGCACCCGCGGACGTAGCAGCTAGCGCAGGGCGGCGTCCACGATCTCCTGCGCCTCGCGCACGATGCGCTCGAGGTGCGCGGGATCCCGGAAGCTCTCCGCGTAGATCTTGTAGATGTCCTCCGTCCCCGACGGGCGCGCCGCGAACCAGCCGCTCGCGGCCACGACCTTGAGCCCGCCGATCGGCGCGTCGTTGCCGGGGGCCCGGGTGAGCGTGGCCGTGATGGGCTCGCCCGCGAGCGACGACGCCTCGACCGCGGCCGGCGACAGCTTCCCCAGCCGGGCCTTCTGGGCGGGCGTCGCCGCCGCGTCGATCCGCGTGTAGCAGGGCGTCCCGAGCTCCGCGGCCAGGCTCTGGTAGTGCACGCCGGGATCCCGGCCGGTACGCGCGGTGATCTCGGCGGCGAGCAGGTCCATGATCAGGCCGTCCTTGTCGGTCGCCCACGCGGTGCCGTCCTGCCGGAGGAAGCTGGCGCCCGCGCTCTCCTCGCCGCCGAAGCCGAGCGAGCCGTCGAGCAGCCCGGGAACGAACCACTTGAATCCCACGGGCACCTCGTAGACGCGGCGACCCAGCTTCCCGGCCACCCGATCGATCAGCCCGCTGCTGACCAGCGTCTTGCCGACCGCGGCGCCCGCCGGCCAGCGGGGCCGGCTCGTGAACAGGTAGTGGATCGCCACCGCCAGGTAGTGGTTGGGATTCATCAGGCCCGCGCCGGGGGTGACGATGCCGTGGCGGTCGGAGTCCGGGTCGTTCGCGAAGGCGACGCGGTACCGATCCTTGAGGCCGACGAGCCGGGCCATCGCGTAGGGGCTCGAGCAGTCCATGCGGATCTTGCCGTCGTGATCGACGGTCATGAACGAGAATGTCGGATCCACCGTCGGATTGACGACTTCGATGTTCAGACCGTAGATTTCATTGATCGGCCCCCAGTAATTCACAGCCGCGCCGCCAAGCGGGTCCACGCCGAGCTTGAGGCCTCTAGCGCGAATCGCGTCCATGTCAATTACGTTGCGAAGATCATTGACATAGGGCAGGATGAAATCTTCCTGGTGGGTGCTCCCGGCCTTGATCGCCGCGGCG
>DATFGS010000354.1:0-6427 GCA_035249225.1 Candidatus Methylomirabilota bacterium
TTCACGAGGCGCCGGGCCACGTGCGAGCCCACGCGGCCGAGGCCGACCAGGCCCACCGTCTTGCCGAAGAGGAACTCGCCGCGGTCGCCCCGCTGCGCCCACTCCCCGCGGCGCAGCTTGGCCTCGTTGTGCTTGATGCGCTTCTGCAGCATCAGGGTGAGCGCCACCGTGGCCTCGGCCACCGCGATGAAGTTCTCCGGGGTCGGGCTGTTGGCGACCAGGATCCCGCGCGCGGAGGCGGCGGGCACCTCGATCTTGTCCACGCCGATGAAGGGCACGATGACGAGGCGAAGCTTCGTCGCCGCGTCCATCACCGCGCCCGTGATCGCGTCGAGGTGCGAGGCGAGGATCACGTGGCAGTCGCGGGCGGCGGCGCCCAGGTCCGCCGCGCTGTAGGCGGCGCGGCCCGGCTGATCGAGCGGCCGGCCGATCACCACCTCGTGCCCGCCCGCGCGGAGCGGGTCGAGCTCGGTCGCCGGTCCGCTGGGGCCCGAGGCGAGGATCTTCACGGCTTTTTGCAGATCACGTTGAGGACGACCTGGCGCTTCTCTTCACGGACGATGCGCAGCCCGCGACGGAGCGCGTCGGCCAGCGCGGCCGGGTCCTCGACCTTCTCGCCGTGGCCGCCCGAGGCCTTGCAGATCATCTCGTAGTCCGGGGAGGGCTCGAGCGCGGTGAGCGGCATCGAGTCGGTGCGCACCGCCCAGCCGTCGCGCGCGTAGGTCTGCACCGCCCGCTTCACCGCGTTCCACGTGCGGTTGTTGAAGACCACGAACAGGACGGGCAGGTTGTAGGCGCGCGCGACGAAGTGCGACGCGGTGGGCGAGCCGAAGATGTAAGCGCCGTCGCCCACGCAGCAGATCACGCGGTGATCGGGCGCGGCCAGCTTGGCCCCGAGCGCGGCGCCGAGGCCCCAGCCGAGCCCGCCGGAGGGCGGCGCCGCGAAGTAGCTGCCCGGCCGGGAGAACGTGCACTGGGTCGCGTCGAGATCGTACTCGTTGACCACGATCGTCCGGTCGTCCACCAGCTCGCCGATCGCGCGCGAGAGCGAGAGCATGTCGATGGGCGTGTCGGCCTGCACCGCTCGGCTCTTGGCGGCCGCGGCCTCGCGGCGCCGGGCCCCCGCGGCGGTCCAGCGCTGCCGCCGCTCCGCCACCGCCGTTCGGTCCACCCGCCGGGCCACCGCGTCCGCCAGCGCGGCCAGCGCCAGGCGCGGGGTGCCCGCCAGGGCCAGGTCCGCGGGGAAGCCGCGCACCGGGTAGCGCGAGAAGAGCGGGTCCACCCCGAGGTGGACGACGTGCGTCTCGGGCTTCGGGCGGCTCATCTGCGGGAACCACGGCACGTCCGACTCGATGACCAGGATCGCGTCGGCCTCGGCCAGGTGCGGGGCGGCCTCGAAGCCCCCGTGCAGATCGTGATCCTGGGGGAAGTTCACGTAGGTGTGGAACTGGTCGAACACCGGCGCGCCGAGCGTCTCGGCGAGCCGCACCAGCACCGGCACCGCCGCCGGATCACGGCCGACCGCCTTGGTGATGATGATCGGGTTGCGCGCGGAGGCGAGCATGGCCGCCGCCTCGTCGATCGCGCCGGGATCGGGCAGCGTCCCGGCCGGCACCACCGCGCGCGCGGGATCGGCGTACTCGATCGCGTCGTGGCGCTCGGCCAGCACCTCGCGGGGCAGCGTCAGGTAGACCGGCCCGCGCGGCTCCGACTGGGCCAGGGTCAGGGCGCGGTCCACCACCGTCTCGAGCTGGTCGAAGCGCTTGAGCTCGTAGTCCCACTTCACGAACTCGCGGAGCATCCCGGCCTGGTCGAAGGCCTCCTGCGCCCAGTGGATCGGCCGGTCGCGGCTGCCCGCGTTGCCGGCCTCGGTGATCGGGTTGCGCCCGGCCGAGAACAGCATCGGGATGTTCGAGCGCGCCGCGTTGATCACCCCGCCCGCCGCGTTGCCCGCACCCACGATGACGTGGACCATCACCGCCTGGGCCCGGCCCGAGACCATGGTGTAGCCGTGCGCCATCGCCACCGCGGGCACCTCGTGGGGCACCGTGATGGGGCGCGGGCTCGCCTGGCCTTGCGCGCCGCGGCGCGCGTAGGCCTCGATGAGCGGCGCGAAATCGGTGCCCGCGTTGGCGAAGAAGTACTCGACCCCGCGGGCGGCCAGGAGCTCGAGGTAGGCGTCGGCGGTGGATTCGACGGTCGCTCGTTTCATCATGGTGCAGGGAGCGTAGCGCCGGGCCGAGGGGTGGTCAAGGACCATGCAGTTGCCGTAGAGTAGCCCTCCATGACGACCCGAGGGACGGCCCACGACCTGGTGATCCGCGGGGGACTCGTCGTCGACGGTAGCGGCGCCCCCGGCCGCCGCGCCGACGTGGCGGTGCGCGACGGCGCGCTGAGCGAGGTCGGCGCGGTGATCGGCCGCGGCGCGCGCGAGGTCTCCGCCGCGGGCCTGGTCGTCGCCCCCGGCTTCATCGACCCGCACACGCACTACGACGCCCAGATCACGTGGGACAGCCTCGCCTCCTGCTCGTCCTGGCACGGGGTGACCACGGTGGTGATGGGCAACTGCGGCTTCACGCTCGCGCCGTGCCGCGCCGAGGACCGCCTGACCCTGATGCGCATGCTCACCTACGTGGAGGGCATGCCGCTGGAGGCGCTCACCCAGGGTATCCGCTGGGAGTGGGAGACCTTCGCGCAGTACCAGGACGCGGTCGAGCGGATCGGCCCGTGGATGAACGTCGGCTGCTTCATCGGCCACTCGGCGATCCGGCAGTACGTGATGGGCGACGCGGCGTGGGAGCGCGAGGCCACCGCGGAGGAGATCGCGGGCATGGGCCGCCTCGTGACCGAGGCGATGGCGCTGGGCGCGGTGGGCCTCTCCTCGACCACCAACAAGAACCACGTGGGCGATCGGGGCCGCCCGGTGCCGAGCCGGCTCGCCCACGAGGACGAGCTGACGAGCCTGGTGCGGACCATGGGCGCGTCGGGCCGCGGCATCCTCGAGCTGACCATCGGCGGCACGCGCCCCGACCGGGTCGCCGAGATCGACCGCTTCGCGGAGCTGGCCCGCGCGGCCGACCGGCCGGTGACGCTGGTCTCGCTCCGCCACAACCCGTCGCACCCCGAGGAGCACCGCGCGATCCTGGCCCGCATCGAGGAACTCGCGCGCGACGGCGTGGAGATCTATCCCCAGGTGACCACGTCGCCGCTCACCGCCACGTTCGACCTCGCGAGCGCGTTCGTGTTCTTCCGCTTCCCGGTCTGGAAGCGCGTGCTCGACGGCCCGGTCGGGAGCTGGCGCGCGCTGTTCCGCGACGCGGCCTTCCGCGAGGAGTTCCGCGCCTCGGTCGGCCGCACCCCGCTCTTCCGGGGCGACACCGCGCCGCTCCGAGTGCACGCGGTGGGTGCGGACGCGTTCAAGCCGTTCGTGGGCCTGGCCCTGAGCCAGGTCGCGGCCCGGCGCGGCCAGGACGTGATCGACGCCTTCTTCGACCTGGCCCTCGAGGACGATCTGCAGACCCAGTTCACGGTCGCGGTGATGAACACCGACGCGGCCTCGGTGGCCGAGATCTTCACCCACCCGCGCTCGCTGATCGGCCTCTCCGACGCGGGCGCGCACCTCACCCTCTTCTGCGAGGCGGGCCAGACGAGCCGCCTGCTCGGCCACTGGGTGCGCGAGCGCCGCGCGCTCTCGCTGGAGGACGGCGTGCGCCGCATCACCGCGATGCCCGCCGAGCTCTTCGGGCTCCGCGATCGCGGGCGCCTCGTGCCCGGGCTCGCCGCCGACATCACGGTCTTCGATCCCGACACCATCGCGGATCACGAGCCCGAGCTCGTGCGCGATCTCCCGGGCGGCGGCCCGCGGCTGGTGCAGCAGGCCAGCGGCATCCGGTGGTCGTTCGTCAACGGCCAGGCGGTCATCGAGGACGGGCGGCTCCCCGAGCCGGCGGGCCGCCGCGGGCCGGGCCGGCTCCTGCGCGCGTCATGAAGTTCGGGATCTTCTACGAGCACCAGCTCCCGCGGCCCTGGGGCCCGGACAGCGAGTACCGGCTTCTTCAGGATTCGCTCACCCAGATCGAGCTGGCCGACCGCCTCGGTTACGACTACGCCTGGGAGGTCGAGCACCACTTCCTCGAGGAGTACTCGCACTCCTCGGCGCCCGAGGTGTTCCTGGGCGCGGCCACCCAGCGCACGAGCCGCATCCGCCTGGGCCACGGGATCATCCAGCTCCCGACCAATCACCCGATCCGGGTGGCGGAGCGGGTGGCCACGCTCGATCTGCTGTCGGGCGGGCGCGTGGAGTTGGGGCTGGGCGAGGGGCAGGGGCCGATCGAGCTGCACCCGTTCGGCCGCCGCGTGCGCGACAAGCGCGACGTCTGGGAGGAGGCGGTGCGGGTGCTGATCCCGTGCTTCACCCAGGACGCGGTCGAGTTCCACGGCCAGTACTTCGATTTCCCGGCGCGCAACGTCATCCCGAAGCCGCGGCAGAAGCCGCACCCGCCGCTCTGGGTCGCGTGCTCGAACATCGCGACGATCGGCAGCGCGGGGCAGTGGGGGATGGGCGCGCTCGGCTTCCAGTTCGTCTCGCCGGAGGCGGCGCGCGCGTGGGTGAACCGTTACTACACGAGCCTGACGCGCGAGCCGAAGCGGATTGCGGACTACCCGGTCAACAGCAACGTCGCGATGGTGAGCGCCTTCATGTGCGCGCCGACCGACGAGGAGGCGCGCGAGAAGGCGGCGGGCTGGACCTTCTTCGTGTTCTGCCTCTCGCACTACGGCCGGCACGGCATGGCCGAGCCGGGCCGCGGCAACATGTGGGAGCTCTACCAGGACTGGCGGAATACCCCGAAGGCGCGGGAGACGCTCAACGCGGGGCTCATCGGCTCGCCGGAGACGATCCGCCGCAAGCTCGCCCAGTTCGAGGCCTCCAACGTGGACCAGGTCATCCTGCTCAACCAGACCGGACGCACCAGCCACGAGGACATCTGCGCGAGCCTCGAGCTGTTCGCGCGCGAGGTCATGCCCGAGTTCCACGCGCGCGAGCCCGAGCACCAGCGGTGGAAGGCCGACGTGCTGGCCGGCCGGATCACGCTCGAGGATCTCGACACCGACGGCTTCAAGGTCTACGCGCACCAGAACGAGGACATCGTCCGGCTCACCCCCGAGCAGCTCAAGCAGAAGATGGCGGCCAAGGAAGCGGAGAAGACCTCATGAGCCTGCGCATGCGACAGATCTGCCTGGTGGCCCGCAACCTGGCGCCGGTGGTGGACGAGTTCCGGAAGGTCCTCGGCCTCGAGGTCTGCCATCGCGATCCGGGCGTGGGCAAGTACGGGCTCGAGAACGCCCTGTTCCCGATCGGCCACAACTTCCTCGAGGTCGTCGCCCCCGTCCGCGATGGCACGACCGCCGGACGCTATCTCGAGCGGCGCGGCGGCGACGGCGGGTACATGGTGATCACCCAGTGCGATGATCTGGCCCCGCGGCGCAAGCGCTGCGAGGCGGTCGGGGTGCGCATCGCCAACGAGATCGGCTATCCCGAGTACCGTGAGCTGCAGCTCCATCCGCGCGACGTGGGCGCCGCCATGCTGTCGTTCGGCTGGCAGCCCGGGACGCGGAATCCGGGCGGCCCCTGGCACCCCGCCGCCTACGACGGCAAGGCCCCCTTCAAGGCCGGCCCGATCACGGCGATGACGGGCGCCGAGCTCCAGAGCGACGAGCCCGATCGGCTGGCCCGCCGCTGGAGCGAGGTCATGGAGCGCCCCGTCGAGACCCGCGGTGAGCAGCGCGTCATCGCCCTCGACGACGCGACGCTCCGCTTCGTCGAGGCCACCGATGGGCGGGGCGAGGGGCTGGGCGGCCTCGACCTGGCCTGCGCAGATCCGGCCCGCGCCGGCCTCGTCCAGATCTGCGGCATCCGCTTTCGCCTCGGCCGCTCTTAGCAGGCCGGTGGCGCTCTCCGGTGGACACCGGACGACGCGGTGTCAGCCGGGGGCCTGAACTCGTCACATCGCGCGCCCCCCGCCCCTCGTGATTCCACGCACTTGGCCGGGCCTCCCGGGTGGCAAGAATGTTGCCATCTGGAAGCACCATGCTGGCCATCCCCCCGGGGCTCATGCGCTGGATCTTCGGCATCGTCCTGGCCGCGTCCCTCCTGGCGATGGGCTGCAATGGCCCGGACTCGAGGGCCCGCGGCTCGCTCAAGGCGGGGGATGAGGCCGCCCAGCAGCGGGCGCTGCGGGAGGCCCTGAACCACTACCGGACCGCCGCGGTGGCCGAGCCCGCCTCGCTCGAGGCCCAGATGCGCCGCGGCGCGATGGCCGAGCTGCTCGGCGAGTTCGACGAGGCGCTCGACGCCTACGGCCGCGCGAGCCGGCTCCAGCCGTCGGGCCTGTCCTACTACCGCGCCGGCGCGATGGCCCAGCGCATG
>DATFGS010000355.1:0-1689 GCA_035249225.1 Candidatus Methylomirabilota bacterium
CAGGCCGGCCGCGCCGGAGCACGCGGGCACGCTGATCGTCGACCCGGACGGCGCCCTCGCGGCGGGCCCCCGCGACGCCTCGGTCGCCTTCGTGGTCGCGCTCTACCCGGTCGCGGACCCGCTGGCCCGCTACCGCTACGCCCTGTCCCGTGAGCACGAGCCGCCGCCCCCGTCGGGCTTCGACGCCAAGCGCCTGATCGCCTCGCACCGGGCGTTCTTTCCGGACGAGGCCGCGATGGCCGCCACCAGCGTGACCCGCATCGTCACCGCGGGCGAGGCCACCGCGCTGCCCCCGGTCTGGGTCGGCCAGCCCGATCAGGACGACAACGTGCCCGCGGCCATCACCGATGCCTTCGTCCGGGCCTACCGGAGCGCGGGCGGCCTCATCGAGCACGCCCACTTCCCCGACGCCCGCCACAGCTTCATGCAGCAGGCGAGCCCGGACACCGACAAGGGCGTCGCGCTGATCCGCGACTTCGTCGGCCGGCGCCTCGCCGGAGGGTGATGGCCGAGCCCTTCCCGATCATCCGGCAGCCCGCGGCGGCCACGCGCGCGCCGGTCCTGGTGAGCGTGCCGCACTACGGCACCCAGCCCCTTCCTCACGTCACCCGCGACGACTACTCCGAGGCCCGCTTCGAGACCTTCGCCTACGGGTTCGCCGACATGTTCGCGGCCGACCTTTACAGCGACCTGCACGAGCACGGGGCCACCGTCCTCGCCACCCCGTTCTCCCGCATGTTCGTGGACGTCAACCGCCGTCGCGACGACTTCGAGCACCACGACGGCGAGGTGCGCTCCCGCCGCGGGGTGGTGCGCACCCACACCATGCGCGAGGCGCCCATCTTCACCCGGCCGCTGGCGCTCGCCGACCTCGAGCAGCGCCTGCAGAGCCACTACGACCCGTACTACGCCGCGCTGGAGCGCCTGCTCGGCCACATCCACACCGCCTACGGCTACGCCATGCTGCTCGACGGCCACACCGGCAGCCCGCGGCGGATGCAGGATCACCAGGTCATCATCGGCACGCGCCGCGGCGTCACCTGCGCCCCCGAGCTGGCCGCGACGGTCGCCGCGATCTTCACCCGCCACGGCTTCGAGGTGCACGACAACGTCAGCGGCTACACCGGCGGCAACATCGTGGCCACCTTCGGCCAGCCGGCCACCCGCCGCGTCCACGCGCTCCAGCTCGAGATCAACTCCTCGCTCCTGATGGTCACCGACCGCGAGGCGCTCATCCCGCTGATCTCGAGCGGGGGCGTCCCCGAGAAGGCGGAGGCCAACATCGCGCGCGTGCGCCGGTGCCTCGCCGACGTGATGGCCGCCCTGCCCGCGGTCCTCGCCTCGGTCCACGAGCCATAACAGGGTAAGATCACCCTCATGCCCAACTCCGACCGCAAGCTCGAGATCGTGACCGAGGTGCCCGAGTCCGCCATGGTGGTCTTCGCCCATCCCGACGACGCCGAGATCGGCTCGGGCGGGGTCATCGCCACCTGGGTGGCCGCCGGCTGCGACGTGAGCTACGTGCTGTGCACCAACGGCGACGCGGGCACCGCCGACCGCGACCTCACCCCGACCGAGCTGGCCCACAAGCGGGCCCACGAGCAGCGGGCCGCCGCCGACTTCATGGGCGTGCGCCACGTGGAGATGCTGGGCTATCCGGACGGCCGGCTGGAGGACACGCGCGAGCTC
>DATFGS010000356.1:0-1758 GCA_035249225.1 Candidatus Methylomirabilota bacterium
ACCCTGCTGGCCCTGCGTGATGCGCGCGTCCCGCTCCCCGCGGGCGGCGTCTGCATCTCGCCCTGGGTGGATCTCACCTGCGGCGGCGCCAGCTACGCGACGAAGGCCGACGCCGATCCGATCGTGACCCGCGCCGGCGTCGCGCAGATGGCGCAGGCCTATCTGGGCGCCACGCCGCCGCGCACCCCGCTCGCGTCGCCGCTCTTCGCCGACCTGCGCGGCCTGCCGCCGCTGCTGATCCAGGTGGGCACCGACGAGGTGCTGCTCGACGACGCGGTCCAGCTCGCGGACCGGGCGAAGGCGGCCGGGGTGGAGACCACCCTGGAGGTCCACGACCGGATGATCCACGTCTGGCACTGGTTCCTGCCGATGCTCGACGAGGCGCAGACCGCGGTGGACACGATCGGCCGGTTCGTGAGGAGGCACGCATGACCACCCGCATCGCGTACTTCAACGGCCGCCTCGTCCCCGAGACGCAGGTGGTGATCCCCTACCGCGACCGCAGCTTCAACCGCGGCGACGGCTGCTTCGACATGACGCGCACCTTCGACGGACGCATCTTCCGCCTCGAGGAGCACGTCGAGCGGCTCTACCGCTCGCTCTCGTACCTGGGGATCGACGTCGGCCTCGAGCCCAAGGAGATGATCGCGATCACCGAGGAGGTCGTCGAGCGGAACGAGCCCCTGCGCGCCGCGGTCGGCGACTGGTGGGTGGCCCAGCGGATCAGCCGCGGGGTGGACGCGATCGGCGACGAGGGCTGGGCGCACACCGGCCCCCAGGTGATCGTGGACTGCACCCCGCTGCCGCTCCGGAAGCGCGCGGCCCACTTCCGCGACGGCATCGACGTGGTGGTGCCCTCCATCCGGCGCACGCCGCCCTCGATCCTGAGCCCGCGGGCCAAGACCCACAACTACCTGAACCTCATCCTGGCCGACCGCGAGGTCAAGCGCGCCAACCCCGACGCGTGGTCGGTCCTCCTCGACGAGCACGGCAACCTCTGCGAGGGCGTCGGCAGCAACATCTTCGTGGTTCGCGCCGGCCGCGTCTTCACGCCGCGCGAGCAGTACGTGCTCCCCGGGGTGAGCCGCCGGACCGCGATGGAGATGGCCGCGCAGCTCGGCGTCCCCTGCGAGGAGCGGGACCTCGACGTCTACGACGCGGTGACCGCGGACGAGGTCTTCCTGACCTCGACCAGCCTCTGCCTCTGCGGCGTGCGCTCGGTCAACGGCCGGCCGATCGGCGACGGCCGCGTGCCCGGCCCCATCACGAAGCGGCTCACCGACGCCTACGTGGCGCTCGTCGGCACCGACTTCGTGGCCCAGTACCTGGCGCGGCTCGGCTGACGCGTCCGGCGCATGGCGCTCTCCGTTCGCTTCGATCCCACCGGGCCCTACGAGGTCGAGCAGACCGATACGCCCTTCGCCCGTCCCGGCGGCCTCGAGCTGCTGGCCCGCGTCTACCGCCCCCGGGGCGAGCCGGAGCGCCCGCTGGGCGCGGCGGTCTACGTACACGGCGGCGCGTGGGCGCGGCTCGACCGCACCGCCGACGCGATCCTCTGCGGCGCGCTCGCGGCCTCCGGCGTGGTCGTGATCGCCCTCGACTTCCGCCAGGCCCCGGATCACCGGTACCCGGCGGCGAGCGCCGACGTCGCGGCGGGCGTGCGCTACGCGCGCGCGCACGCCCCGCGCCTCGGCGTGGACCCGGCCCGCATCGGCCTCCTCGGCAGCTCGAGCGGCGGGCTGCTGGCGCTGCTCCACG
>DATFGS010000357.1:0-4496 GCA_035249225.1 Candidatus Methylomirabilota bacterium
AAGCGGGGCGGGTCGTCGAGATCGGTGGTGATGTCGTGGATCGGGGGCACGCGGCCCGCGGCGCGCAGGTGCGAGACGGGCACCACCGCGACCGCGGCCAGCAACACGAGGGTCCCGATCGACAGGAGCGCGGTATTGTGCGCCCGCCCGAGCAGCGCCAGCACGAGGCCGGCCAGCGAGACGACCACCGCGCCGAGCCCGCCGTAGAGCGTCCAGCGGAAGATCGCGAAGCCGGTGCGGAAGTCCCACCAGTCCCAGCGGCTGCCCGCGCCGGAGAGCAGGAGCGCGAGCGCCCCGAGCAGAGTGAGGAGGAGGCCGACGCGCGCGGTGATCGAGGCCGGGCGCGCGAGTCTAGAGGCCACGCGCTTGACACCGGCCGGAGCCGTGCCTAGAGTCGCGGCAGACATCATCTACCGCGTTGGCCAGGAGGCCCCCGTCATGCTGTACGAGCTTCGGACGTATCACGCGATGCCCGGCCGGCTTCCCGATCTCAACCGCCGCTTCGCCGAGATCACCATGGACTTCTTCAAGAAGCACAACATCCAGGTGGTCGGGTTCTGGACCAACGAGCTCGGCGGCTCCTCGGACCAGCTCATCTACATGCTCGCCTACGACAGCCTCGCCGATCGCGAGAAGAAGTGGGCCGCCTTCTTCACCGACAAGGATCGGCTCGCCAAGTTCGCGGAGACCGAGAAGAACGGGCCGCTGCTGCGCCGGCTCACCGCCCACATCCTGAAGCCGACCAGCTACTCGCCGATGCAGTAGATGCGGGGACTCGCGCCGCTCCTGGTCCTGGCGCTCGCCGGCTGCGGCGCGCCGATCGAGCGGCCGTACACGCAGGAGGAGCTCGAGGTGAAGTGCGTGATGCGCGGGGGCTGGTGGCACCGCGATGACCTGATGGGCGGCTTCTGCGAGTTCCAGGCGCCGGGCTTCCTGTAGCGGTGCTCAGTCCACGCGGAAGACCACGTCCGGGGTGAGCCCGCGCACGCTCGTCTGGCCCGCGAGGGCCATGGACGTCCGCAGCTCGCGTCGCAGGATGTCGAGCGTGCAGGCCACTCCGGCCGCGCCGTCGGCGGCGAGCCCCCAGAGCGCGGTGCGGCCGATCGCCACCGCGTCGGCGCCCCACGCCACCCCCTTGAGCACGTCGGTGCCGCGGGCGAAGCCGCCGTCCACGATGATGCTGGTCGCGTCGCCCACCGCGTCGCGCACCGCGGGCAGCGCGTCGATGCTGGCCTGGGTGGCGTCGAGCTGGCGGCCGCCGTGATTGGACACCCAGACGATCTCCACGCCGGCCTCGACGGCGCGCCGGGCGTCGCGCGGGGTCATGATGCCCTTGAGCCCGATCGGGAGCTTGGTGGTCTTGCGCAGCCAGTCCACGTCGGCCCAGGTGAGCCGCGCCGGGTATTCCGGATCGGGCGGGCGCGGGTTCGGCGCCTTGAGCATGGCCTCGCGCGGGCTGAACCGGGAGACGATGTCGCGCTCGCGCCGGCTGTAGACCTGGACGTCCACCGTGAGGCACACCGAGAGGTAGCCCGAGGCCTCCACGCGCGCGAGCAGGTCCGCCACCCAGGCGCGGTCGCCCATGTGGTAGAGCTGGAACATCTTGGGACCGGGCGCGGCCGCCGCCACCGCCTCCACCGACCAGCCGGTCGCGCCGCTCAGGAACTGTAGCGTGTCGCCCTTGGCGGCTCCGCGCGCCATCTCGCGATCGCCCTCGGGATGGAAGAGGACGAGCCCGCCCATGGGCGCGATCACCACCGGCCAGGAGAGGGGAATGCCGATGAGCGACGTGGTGAGATCGATGTGGCGCACGTCCACCAGGATGTCTTGGCGGACGGCCAGCCGCCGGATCGCGCGCCGGTTGCGGCGCAGCGTGGTCTCGGTCTCGGTGCCGCCTGCGCCGAAGTTGTACGAGTTGCGCGGCAGGCGGGCCTTGGCCGCGCGGTGGATCTCCGGGATCGTCACGAAGGGTTCGCTCATGGCGGGTAACATAGCATGCCGCTGAAGGCGGTGCCCTACCGGAGCCTGCGGACCCTGCTGCGCCGGGAGCTGCGCACCGAGGAGCACGCGGGGACCGCGGACCTGATCCGCCGGCTGTCCCACGTCACTCGCGTGGGACACTTCACGCGCGCGGAGTTCCTCGCGATGTGCCGCTGGAAGAGCCCGCGCTCGCGG
Organism: Candidatus Methylomirabilota bacterium; assembly: GCA_035249225.1. GTDB lineage: Bacteria > Methylomirabilota > Methylomirabilia > Rokubacteriales > CSP1-6 > CAMLFJ01. Next base: position 2,176 of record DATFGS010000357.1, read on the forward strand.
AAGCACTACGAGCGCAACACCGCGGCCACGATCCGGCGCGTGTCGCGCGCGGTGCTCGCCTCCCGGAGCGAGACCGAGCGGATGACCCTCCTCATCGCGCTGCCGGGGGTGAGCGTGGCCACCGCCTCCGCCATCCTCACCCTGATCGCCCCGCGCCGCTACGGCGTGCTCGACATCCGCTGCTGGCAGCTCCTGTTCAGCATCCGGTCGGTGGCGGGCAACGAGCGGGGGCGGGCGTTCACGGTCTCACAGTGGGAGCGGTACCTGGAGCGGCTGCGGGGCCACGCGCGCGCCATCGGCGTCTCCGCGCGGATGATCGAGTACACCCTCTTCCACTACCACCGCAAGCGGCAGCGCGGGCGGCTCTACGACTGACGCCGCCCGCGGCCGCCTTCGATCAGGCGTCGCGCACCAGCACGACCGGCACCGGCGAGGTGTGCAGCAGCTTCTCGCCGAGCCCGCCGCCGGTGAGGCGCTCGAGCCAGCTTCGCCGGGCCGCGGTCAGCACGATCATGTCCGCGTCGAAGGCCTGCGCCTCCACGAGGATCTCCTGCGCGGGCTCGCCGAACCGGACCACCGTCTCCGCGGGCACCGGGCCGAGCTGCGCCTCGACGGTCTCGAGATAGTCGCGGCCCTCGGCGCTCAGCCGGTCCATCTCCTGGTCCGCGTAGGCCACCACGCGCCCGGTGTTGCTCACGCGGTGCTCGGGAACCGGATACACCTGCAGCAGCCGGACCCCGCCGCCGCTGCCGCGGGCCAGGTCGGCGGCCAGAGTGGCCGCTACCTCCGCGGATTCACTGCCGTCCAACGGAACAAGAATGCGTTTTGCCGTCATGGTTTTCTCCTTCCACACGCCATTTCGACGGCGGGAGGGCCCGGATGGATTCCACCTTTTCTTTGTCGGCAATCGCCAGAATCCCTCGAGGGGCCCCGCGCATCTCAATCCGCGGAAGGAGAACGCCATGATCGAGATCGCGGTGGCTACATTGCTGGGGTTGGTGCTGGTGGTCGGACCGCTCGTGTGGCGGGTGGCGCGGGATCGCAGCGAGAACCGCGCCCTGGGGATCCGCGCCTATGTCCAGTCCCTGGTGGACCGGAAGCTGGGCGGCGAGTCTTTCGTGTCGGTACAGGTGACGCCGCGCGGGCTGTGGAGCGTCGGGCAGGTGATCGTGGCCGTCCCGAGCGGCTGGGAATCGCTGCTGGAAGAGGTCTGGCCGGTGCTGATGGCGCGCACGCCGCGCGGTTACGAGCTGGTCGTGCGTCGCGGCGAGGCCGCGCCCGCCCCGCAGCGACAGCTCCGTCGCGTCGCCTGACCCCCGCTTGCTGGCCGGGTTCCCCCTCGCGTAACATCCGGGCGAGGGGGAACCCACCATGCACGTCGGGATGGCCGCCGTCTTCCAGAATCCGGGCAAAGCGCACAGCGATCGTGACGTCTATGTGAACGAGCTGCGCCTGGCCGAGCTGGCCGAGCCGCTCGGGTTCGAGTCGGTGTGGGGCGTGGAGCATCACTTCACGGACTACACCATGTGCCCCGACGTCCTGCAGTTCCTCTCCTACATGGCCGGCCGCACCCGCCGCATCCAGCTCGGCTCCATGGTGGTGGTGCTCCCGTGGCACGACCCGATGCGGGCGGCCGAGGAAGTCTCGATGCTCGACAACCTGTCGGGCGGCCGCTTGATCCTCGGCCTGGGCCGCGGCGCGGGCAAGGTGGAGTTCGACGGCTTCCGGCTCTCGATGGACGAGTCGCGCCCGCGCTTCGTGGAGTGCGCGGAGATGCTGCTGCGCGGGCTCGAGCAGGGCTACTGCGAGTACGACGGCGCCTTCGTCAAGCAGCCGCGCGCCGCGATCCGGCCGGCCCCGTTCAAGTCCTTCCGCGGGCGCACCTACGCGGCCGCGGTCTCGCCGGAGTCGGTGCGCATCATGGCCGAGCTCGGCGTGGGCATCCTGATCATCCCCCAGAAGCCGTGGAAGGAGGTCGCGCGCGAGCTGGAAGCGTACCGCGAGGTCTATCGCCGGGTGAACGGGGTGGACGCGCCCCCGCCGATCTCGGCGGGCTGGACCTTCTGCGATCCGAGCGGGGCCCGCGCGGAGGAGATGGCGCGCCGGTACATCGGCGGCTACTACCAGACCGTGCTCGACCACTACCAGTTCCAGGGCGACCATCTCGCCCACACCAAGGGCTACGAGTACTACGGCAAGATGGCGGAGAAGATCCACCAGTACGGCACCGACACCGTCATCGACTACTTCATGAACCTGCAGGTGTGGGGCACGCCCGAGCAGTGCTACGAGAAGATCCTGGACATCCACGCGCGCACCGG
>DATFGS010000358.1:0-3499 GCA_035249225.1 Candidatus Methylomirabilota bacterium
CACGGCCATGAGCGCGGCGATCACGGCGCGCGGCCAGCCCGGCGGCGGCATGAAGGCGTCCCCGTCGGGTCGCATCCGGAGCACGACCACCGCGGCGGCCAGGGCCACCAGCGCACCCCCGGCGAACGACACAAGGAGCACCCGCCGGCCGCGCCCGGACGGCTCGCCCGGCGCGCGCGCCAGCAGCTCCGCGACCAGCAGAGACAGCGGCGGCAGCACCGGCAGGAAGTAGCGGGCCCGCTGCTCGGCGGAGAAGCCGACCGCCACCGCGATGAGCACGGTCCACACCACCAGCGGCCGGCGGAGCGGATCGCGGTCGCGCCACCACCACCAGGCGGCCGCCGGTAGGAAGATCGTCCAGGGCAGGAACCGCGTCAGATTCTCCTGCAGCGACTCGAGCCGCGCGCCCGCCTTGTGGCGGAAGTACCAGTCGCCGTAGTGGCCGACCACGACGCCGCCCACGTAGCTCCGCTCGGTCTGCAGCAGATAGGGCAGGAGCCACGGCAGGCTCGCCAGCGCCAGGATCGCGACGCCCACCGGCAGCCGCAGCCACCGGAGGCCGCGCCGCCAGCCGTCTTCCACCAGCACGACCGCGAGCGCGGCCCCGAGCCCCATCAGGGCCGCCGGGCCCTTGGTGGCGAGCGCCCCGGCCACGCAGAGGTAGAACCCGACCAGGCGCGGCAGCGGAGCGGGGGCCAGCCGCGCGGTCAGCAGGAAGTAGAGCCCCCACGCGAGCCACGCGGTCATCATCATGTCGGAGAAGACCTGGTGCGACATGAAGTAGAAGAAGGGCGCGGTGCCGAGAACGAGCGCGGCGGCGAGCCCGACCGTGCCGCCCCAGAGCCGCGCGCCGAGGGCGATGACCGCGACCAGCGTGACGAGGGCAGCGAGCAGGGAGGCGAGCGGCGCGGTGACGTCGTCGACGACGCCGAAGGGCTTGGCGAGAAGTGCGACGGTCCAGAAGTAGAGCGGCGGCTTGTTCAGGTAGATCACCCCGCGCACCCGGGGGAGTAGCCAGTGATGCGACTCGACCGCTTCCCGGGCGAGCAGGGCGAAGCGGGCCTCGTCCTGGTTGGCGAGCGGCCGGGGGCCCACCGGCAGCGCGTACACCACGAGGGCGGAGGCGAGCAGCAGCGCGGCGAGCGTCGCCGCGCGGGCGCGGCTCAGAGCATCCCCGCGCGCCGGGCCCGCTCGGCGATCTTCCGCGCCCGGGTGAGGTGCGGCATGTCCATCATCTGCCCCTTCCACGCGAAGGCCCCGGCGCCTCGCCGCGCCTGCTCCTCGAAGGCGGCGATGAGGGCCATCGCCTCCTCCGCGTCCGCTTTCGACGGCGTGAACTCGGCGTTGATCACCTCGATCTGGCCCGGGTGGATCGAGATCTTTCCGCTGAAGCCCATCGCGACGCCTTCCCGGCATTCGCGGCGGAGCCCGTCCAGGTCCGGGATGTCGGTGAAGACCGTGTCGAGCGCCTCCACACCCGCGGCGGACGCGGCCACCGCGCACATCACGCGCGCGTACCGGGGGATGTCGAGATAGCGGCCCTCCTCGTCGCGGGTCCGGGGCAGCCCCATGGCCGCCGAGAGATCCTCGATGCCCCAGGAGACCGCGACGGTGCGCGGGCTCGCGCTCGCGATCTCCTTGATATTGAGCAGCCCCTCCGGCGTCTCGGTGGCGATCAGGACCAGCCGAGTGGAGCCGAACGGCACGCCGTGGCGCGGCTCGAGGGCGTCGAGCATCGCGGCGACGCGCCGGACGTCCTCGGCCCGGCGCGGCTTCGGGACCACGTAGCCGTCGGGGCGGCCCGCGATGGTCTCGGCGAGGTCCGCCTCGGCGTGGTCGGTGAACACGGGATTCATCCGGATCCAGCGCTCGCGGCCGCCGAAGTCGAGCGTCTCGAGCCACCGCCGCACGATGGGCCGGGTGGCCGCCTTGCGATCGGGCGTCACCGCGTCCTCCAGGTCCAGGATCAGGCCGTCGGCGGGGAGGGTGAGCGCCTTGGCGATCATCTTCTCGTTGCCGCCGGGCACGAAGTGGAGCGACCGTCGCATGCGTGGAGTCCCGGCGCGCTCAGGCGCCCCGGCGCCGCATCATGGCGGCGCGCCGGCAGGTCATCACCACGTCGCCGTGCTGGTTGCGCGCCCGGTGCTCGAAGATCACGATGCCCCACTGCGGGCGCGACCTCGACTCCCGCTTCTCCACGACCTCGGTCTCCGAGTAGATGGTGTCGCCGTGGAAGACCGGCTTGGGGAACTCCACCTTCTCGAAGCCCAGGTTTCCCACGGTGGTGCCGAGCGTGGTCTCGCCGACGCTCAGGCCCACCGCGATGCCCAGGGTGAGCAGGCTGTTGACGAGCGGCTTGCCGAACTCCGCCTTCTGGGCCGCGTGGAAGTCCACGTGCAGCGGCTGCGGGTTCATGGTGAGACAGCTGAAGAACACGTTGTCCGACTCGGTGATGGTGCGTCCCGGCTGGTGCTTGTAGACCTGGCCCGGCTCGAGCTCCTCGAACAGCTTGCCCGGCATCGCTCGTCTCCTGCGGTCCCGACGGGGGGCGGGACGGCTCAGCGGGTGGGGACGCGGGCGGCGGCGTCCAGCTCTGCGATCACCCGAGCGCTCGAGTCCACCCGCCCGAGCAGCCGCTGGAAGTTCTGGCACGCGGCCTCGTGGAGCTGCCGGCTGGCCGCGCCGCAGCCGTCCTCCACGAGCAGGCAGCGGAAGCCGCGATCGGCGGCGTCCCGCGCGGTGCCCTCGACGCACGAGTTGGTGGAGACCCCGGTGAAGACGAGTTGCTCCACGCCCCAGGCGCGGACGAGCCGCTCGAAGCCGGAGGAATGGAACGCGCTCATCGTGGTCTTGTTGAGCACCGGCTCGTCCGGCCGCGGCGCCAGCGCGTCGAGGATCTCGTGCTCGCGCCGGCCCCGCGTGTTGCCCACCGCCTCCGCCATCGGCCGCATGTGGGGCGGCAGGTCGCTGTAGTCCGGCAGCTCCGAGCCCACCGTGAGGAAGATGACCCGCAGGCCGCGCTCGCGGAAGGCGGCGAGCAGCGCCTGGATGGTGGGCACGAGCACGGTCTCGATGCGGTCGAAGCGCTCCGTCCCCTGCGCCTCGCGGCCCTGGTCCTTCAACAGCCGGCCCAGGCCCTCGTGGCGCGAGCCGCTCGCGTACTGCATGTCCACCACCACCAGCGCGACTTTGGCCGGATCGAGCCGGAAGCCCGGATTGAACTGGCTCGCGTAGTCGGCGGGGCCGGACATGACCGGGGGAATCAGCAGGCCGGACGGCGGAGCACGGCCGGGTCGATCTTCCGCGACACCCACTGCCCGTCGCCCGCGCTGCCGAGCAGGCGGCCGCGCTCCGCGATGACCTTGCCGCGGAGCAGCGTCATCACCGGCCAGCCCGACACCGCCCAGCCTTCCCAGGGGCTGTAGTCCGTCACGTGGAAGTCGTCCCGCGTGAGGGTCTTGCGAATCGTGGGATCGATCAGCACCAGGTCCGCGTCGCT
>DATFGS010000359.1:0-2716 GCA_035249225.1 Candidatus Methylomirabilota bacterium
CGCCCGCGTCGACCTGGCCCTTGTGGGTCTTCATGATGTCGCCGACCAGGCGGCCCGCTTGCTTGGCGTCGGTGATGCCCAGCGCCGCGATGCGCTCGCGCACGAGCGCGCGCACCCCCGCGTCGTCCATCGTCTTGGGCAGGTAGCGCTCGCAGAAGTCGATCTCGAAGCGGAGCTGGGCGGCCTGGCCGGCGCCGCGCTCCCCGACCTTCTCGTACTCGGCCAGCGCCTTCTGCAGCAGCTTGCGGTAGGCTCCGATCACGTCGAGCACGAGGGTGTCGTCGACCGTGCCCGCGAAGCCCTTGGCGGTGCGCCGCTCCTGGATCTTCGTCTTCAGCATGCGCACCACGTCGGCGGTCCGGCCGTCCTTGGCCTTGATCGCCTGGGTGAGCGTCTCGTTCAGCGTCTGCTCGAGTGCCATGGGACTCCTCTCGAGTGCGGGGCTAGGTGAGCCAGTCGGCCAGCTCGGTCAGGGTGGACAGCTCGCGGTCCGGCCGGGGCTCGCGCGGCGCCTCCCCCGCGCGATTGATCCACGCCACCGGGACGCCCAGGCGCTTGCACGGCGTCACGTCGTGGAAGTGGCTCCGGGCCGCGTGCAGCCACCGCCGGCCCCCGATCCGCTCGCGCGCGGTCGTGAAGTGCCCGTCGGCCGGCTTGTAGGAGCCCACCTGCTGGGCGGTGACGATGAGGTCGATGGGCACCGTGAAGTGCCGGCGCGTGCCCGCGAGGAGATCGTCGTCCACGTTGGAGAGGATGCCGAGCTGGTAGCCCGCCTTGAAGAGGCGCTCGAGCGCCGCGTTGGTGTCCGGAAACGGGATCCAGAACGGCAGGCTCTCGGCCAGGAACCCCGCGCGGGCCTCGGGCAGCGCCCAGTCGAGCTCCCGCGCCACCCGCCGCGCGCTCTCGGTGAGCACCTCGCGGTAGCTCCGGTACGCCTCGGCCTGCACCACCGGCTCGATCCGCTCGTAGGCCGCGAGCACGGTGTGGGGATCGAGCCGGCTGCCCGTCCCCACCACCGCCCGCATGAAGGCGCCCGCGATGCCGGCCTCCCAGTCGATGAGGGTGCCGTAGCAGTCGAAGGTGATGATGTCGTACGGGCGCGCGGCGGTCATCTGATGGGCGGCGGGTCCCCGCTCAGACGCTGGGCCGCTTCTGGGCCCACGGCCGCGCCTGCTCGAAGGCGGCCGAGGCCTGCAGCACCTGGAGATCGGCCAGGCGCCGGCCGACGATCTGCAGGCCCACCGGCATGCCCGAGCCGGTGAAGCCCGCGGGCACGGTGGCAGCCGGCTGCCCGGTGAAGTTGAACGGGTAGCTGAAGCCGGCCCACGGGAACCAGTCCCACGGATGCTGCGGGAAGCCCACCGGGTTGAGGCGGCCGACCTCGAAGGCGGCGACGGACACGGTCGGGGTCAGCAGCAGATCGTAGGTGTCGAAGAGCGCGCGCACCGCGTCGCAGTAGACGTGCTTGCGCCCGCGCATCGCCACGTAGGCCTCGGCGCTGTAACGGCGGCCGTCCTCGACCGCCGCGACCAGGCCCGGATCCATGCGCGGGCGGAACTCGTCGAGGTACTGGCCGTAGTTGCCCGCGTAGTGCGCGTTCCACAGGAGGTGGATCATCTCGCGCGTGTCCGGCCAGCTCACCTTCACGTCTTCGACCGCGCAGCCCAGCTCCTGAAACGCGAGCGCGGCGCGCTTCGCCACCTGCCCCACCTCGGGGTCCACCTGGAGACAGCCGAGGTCGAGGCTCCACGCCACGCGCAGCCCCTTCACGCCCGCCCGCAGCCGGCCCACGTAGTCGTCGGGCGGGGCGTCGAGCGACTGGCGGTCCCAGTCGTCGGGGCCCGCCATCACCGCGAGCATCAGCGCGGCGTCGGCCACCGTGCGCGTCATCGGCCCGGTGTGGGACGCGCTGTCCGTGTTGGACACGGGCCACATGGGCACGCGCCCGAAGGTGGGCTTGAGCCCGTAGATGCCACAGAACGCCGACGGCACCCGCACCGAGCCCGCGCCGTCCGAGCCCTGGTGGAGCGGCCCCAGCCCGGCCGCGGTGGCCGCGCCGGCCCCCGCGCTCGAGCCTCCCGAGGTCATGCCGAGATTCCACGGATTTCGCGTGATCCCGGTGAGGGGGCTATCGCCGAGCGCCTTCCAGCCGAACTCCGGCGTGGTGGTCTTGCCGGTGAGGATGGCGCCCGCCTCCTTGAGGCGGCGGACGTACGGGGCGTCCACCTCGCCCACCCGCGAGGCGAAGATGTGCGAGCCGAAGCGCGCGGGCACGCCCGCCACCAGGGCCAGGTCCTTGATCGAGACCGGGATGCCGTGCAGCGGGCCGAGTCGCCCGCCCTTCATCACCGCTTCCTCGGCGGCCCGCGCGACCGCGAGCGCCGCGTCCGCGGTCACCGTGCAGAACGCGTTGATCTTCGGGTTCACCTGCTCGATGCGCTCGAGCACGGCCCGGGTCAGCTCCACCGGCGACAGCGCCTTCGACCGGATCCGGGGGATGAGCTCGGTTGCGGGCGTGTAGGCGAGATCCGTTGCGGTCATGGGGCCTCCGAAGCGGGGTGATCTATTTTCGCGGGCATGGTAGCACGGTCAGCCGCGGCGCGGCGGCAGCGCCACCGGCACGCCGCTGACCCGGCCGAAGCGCGCGGCGAGCCGCTCGCCGAACGAGGAGGCGTCGAGGGGGCTCAGCGCGGCGCCCTCGCCGGCGCGCGCCGCC
>DATFGS010000360.1:0-7448 GCA_035249225.1 Candidatus Methylomirabilota bacterium
TCGGGCGGGCGCGGTGCGGGTGCAGGCGCAGCGGACGGATCGGACACCGGCTCCTCGAGATGACGGAGCACGTCGCCCTTGGTCAGTCGGCCGCCTTTCCCGGTTCCGCTGAGCTGCGCCGGGTCGAGCGCATGCTCGGCCACGAGCTTCCGCACGGCCGGGCTCAGCGCCGGGTCGGGCGCCGGGGTCGTGCCTGTCTGCGTCCTCGGCGGACTCGGCGGGGCCGGCGCGGCTGGCGGCGGCGTCTTGGCCGCAGGGGCCGCCCCTTCGCGGGCCACCCCTTCGGTGATGCGAGCCACCACCGTGCCCACGTGTACCACCGCGCCTTGCGGCTCGACGATCGAGAGCTGTCCCGAGGCTCCGGCGGGGATCTCCATCGTCGCCTTGTCGGTCTCCAGCTCGAGTACCGGCTCCTCGGCCTCCACGACGTCTCCGTTCTGCTTGAGCCAGCGCGCGATCGTACCCTCCGTCACTGATTCGCCGAGCTGCGGGATCCGCACCTCGACCGTCATGGCCGCGACCCCCGGGTCGCGTCGGACGGCACCGGCGACGGCTCCCCGGCGCGCGCCGGGCGCCCGGCCCGTGGCCGTTTCAGCGCCCGCTCCACAAGCGCCTGCTCTTCCGATTCATGGATCTTGTAGCTACCGGTGGCCGGGCTCGCGGCCTCGGCGCGGCCGATGTAACGGAGCCGACGCCCGTCCAGCAGTGCCTCGATCCGCCCTTGGACAAAGCTCCACGCGCCCTGGTTGGCCGGCTCCTCCTGCACCCAGGCGAAGTCGGTGGCGCGCGAATAGTGGCGGAGCGCCCCGGTGAGCTCCGCAGCCGGGAAGGGGTAGAGCTGTTCGAGACGGATGATCGCGATCCCCTCCCAGTCACGCTCCTCCCGGCCGTGGTCGAGGCCGTAGAAGATCTTGCCGGTGCAGAGGATCACGCGCCGGACCGCCTCGGGCTCCTGCGGGCGCGGATCTCTCAGCACGGGCTGGAAGGCTCCGGTCGCGAAGTCGTCCAGGCGCGAGACGGCCCGTCGGTGGCGGAGCAGGCTCTTCGGGCTCATCACGATCAGCGGCTTCCGGAAGGGCCGGTGCATCTGGCGCCGAAGCGCGTGGAAGAGCTGAGCCGGCGTCGAGCAGTTGACGACCTGCATGTTGCCCTCCGCGCAGAGCTGGAGGAACCGCTCGGGACGCGCGCTGGAGTGCTCCGGCCCCTGGCCCTCGTAGCCGTGGGGAAGGAGCAGGACGAGGCCGCTCTGACGCTGCCACTTGGACTCGGCGCTGGCGAGGAACTGGTCGATGATCACCTGGGCGCCGTTGAAGAAGTCGCCGAACTGAGCTTCCCAGATGACCAGCCGCCGCGGATCGGCGCTGGCCATGCCGTACTCGAACCCGACCACCCCGAACTCGCTCAGCGGGCTGTTGACGAATTCGATCCGCGCCTGATCGCCGCCCAGGTGGTTGAGCGGCACGTACGACGCGCCGGTCTCGGCGTCGAAGAGCATGCCGTGGCGATGACTGAACGTGCCGCGGATCGAGTCTTGCCCGCTGAGTCGCACCGGCGTGCCTTCGAGGAGGAGGCTGCCGTAGGCCAGCGCCTCCGCGCAGCCCCAGTCGATGCCCTCGGCCCGCTCGACCATCGCGTGGCGCGCCTCGAGGAGTGCCGGGATTCGCTTGTGGGGCGTGAACCCGGGCGGCAGCCGCCGGGTCGCATCGGCGATCGCGCGAAGGCGGTCGGCCGGCACCGCGGTGGCCGCGTTCCAGTCCTCGCCTGCCCACGAAAGCCCCTGCCAGAGGCCGCGGAAGCCGAGCACCCTCTGCTGGGGCATGCGCTCGCGCGCCGCGGCGAGGGCTGCCCGGAGTCTGTTCTTGACCGCCTCCCGGGCCTGCTCGGCGTGCCCGGACTCGACGATGCCCTCCGCGGTGAGCCGCTCGCGATAGAGCTCCGCCACCGACGGGTGGCCATCGATGGCGCGATACATCACGGGCTGAGTGAAGGTCGGATCGTCGAGCTCGTTGTGGCCGTGCCGGCGGTAGCAGACGAAGTCGATGAAGACGTCCGTCTGGAAGGCCTGGCGGAAGCCGACCGCGAGCCGCGCCGCCTGCACGGCCGCCTCGGGGTCGTCGCCATTGACGTGGAACACCGGAGCCTGCACGACGGCGGCGGGATCGGACGGGTAGCGGGTGAACCGGTAGTCCTCGGGGGACGTGGTGAACCCGATCTGGTTGTTGACGATGACGTGGATCGTGCCGCCGGTGGCGAAGCCCGGCACCCGCGAGATCATCAGGGTCTCGTAGACCGAGCCCTGGCCCAGGAACGCGGCGTCGCCGTGGAGCAGCACCGGCATGACGTACCGCCCCTGGTCGGCGCCACGATGGCTCTGCTTGGCCCGCACGATGCCCTCCACGACCGGGTTGACCGCCTCCAGGTGGCTCGGATTGGAGCTCAATGAGAGATGGATGGACCGGCCGGCCCGGCTCACGTGATCATGGGAGTAGCCCAGGTGGTACTTGACGTCGCCGTCGCCCTGGGTCTCCCAGGGCAGGAAGCTGCCCTCGAACTCGGCGAGGATCAGCTCGTAGGGCTTGCGGAGGATGTGGGCGAGAACGTTCAGCCGGCCGCGGTGAGGCATGCCCATCACGAGCTCTTCGGTCGCCAGCGCCGCCGCCTCCTCCACGAGGGTGTCGAGCAGCGGGATCAGCGCTTCGCCGCCTTCCAGCGAGAAACGCTTCTGGCCCACGTAGCTCGTGTGGAGGAACTGCTCGAAGGTCTCCGCCGCGATGAGCCGTTCGAGTAGGCCGACGCGATCCTCCGGTCCGAGCCCGGGACGGTTGCGAGACGGCTCCATCCGCTCCTGGAGCCACTCCCGCTGGGCCTTGTCGCTGATCATCAAGTATTCGACGCCGAGTGTTCCGCCGTAGGTCTCCCGGAGCGCGGTCGCGAGCTCGCGCAGTGGCGCGGACCCGAGGCTCCGGAAGGGTGAGCAGTCGACAAGGCGATCCAGGTCCGCTTCCTCGAAGCCGAGCTCGCCGAGCTCGAGGAGCGGATGACGGCGGGGCGAGCGATCGAGCGGATCCACATCGGCGATCAGATGACCCAGCTCGCGATAGGAGTGGACGAGATCGGCCACCGGCGGTGACGTCCTCCCGGTCGCGCTCGGCCCGGGGCCGCCCGAGAGGGCGAAGTCGTAACCCGCGAAGACGAGCGCCCACCTCTCGTCCACGGAACGCGGGTCCGCCCGGTATCGGCGGTACAGCGCCTCGACGTATTCCGGATTGGCGCGCGCAATGGAGTCGAAGGTGTCCATGGCCTGCGGGTTCGTATTGTAGCAGCGCCTTGACAGCACGCAACGAGCAACGCTCTGACCAGACGCAACGAGCGGCGTCCACGCTTGAGAGTACGCTTCGCCTTGATCTATGCGAGCGTGGCGATCTTTCTAATGGACCGAATGGGGAGCGGCGCGTAGGGTGGCACTGGAACGGCTCTGTGAGAGCATTCAGGAGGGTGATGATGCGGAACGTTAACCGTTCGTGGTGGCGCCGGCTGCTGACGACGCTCGCGCCGGCGTCGCCTGACATCGCGGAGCGGCTGGCCGGACACTACGCGACCGAAATCCGGCTTGCGCACGGTCTTACGCAAGGTGCCGAGTCTCTGACCCGGTATCCGAATCCGCGAGTCCGAGTCCTCGACGCTGCGGAGCGCGCGCGCGGGAGAGCGCAGCGCATTCGGCGCGTGCTTGAAGAATTGGGGCACCCGGCGGTCGGGCCGGCGTCGCGGAGCGGCCCGCGCTCGATGACCGCGGGCGAGCGATTGCGCGCCGGGGTGTCGGAGCTCAGCAGCATGAGTGAAGCGTATCTGGCGGACGCCTATGCCGTAGGACGCGAACATTCCGACATGGCGAGTCTGCTGAATGAACTCCACCGAGAAACTGCCGGCGACGGGCGAGATCTGATCTGGACTCTTGCCCAGCTGGCGCGAACTGCGGTCAACACGACGTCTCTCGAAGCGGTGGCCGCGTGAGGTCTCGAGGAGCGTGCCTCGAGGGAAAGGAAGGTAGCCGAGCATGGCATACCGGACGCTGGACCGGGTCATCGAGGAATTGAAGGAGCGTGGATTCGTGGAGCGCTTCGACGTGAGGGACGGTCAGCTCCGTGCTCTCGGAAACGGATGTACGTTCGACGCGGAGGACATCACGATACGGGAGTATCAGCGGTTCGAGGGTGTGTCGGATCCTGACGACGCATCGATCGTGTACGCGATCGAGACTGGTAGCGGAACGAAGGGCTTGCTGGTGGACGCATTCGGGCCTTACGCGAACCCCGAAGTCGGTCGGCTCCTGGAGACGGTCGAGATGTACGGAGGGGCGAGATGAACCGGAAGCGGTCGGCGCGTCTCACTGTCCTCCTGGCCACGGACGGATCGCGCCAGGCACACGCTGCGCTCGCTTTCGCCGGCACGGTCCCGTGGGCGGGTACCGCGACGGCGCACATGGTGCTGGCGCGGGGGGGCATACCGCTCGGGCCGTGGCCGGCTGACATCTGGGTCGCGGGCATTTCAGGCGCTCCTGACCGGGCTCTCGAGCGCGAGATATCGCGGGCGCGTCGCATTGTCCGCCATCGCTGGCCTGACATGACCGTCTCCGCGATGAACACGCCGCCGATCGAGGCAATCATCGCGGAGGCGCGGCGTCGTCGAGCGGGTGTGATCGTGGTCGGGTCCCGAGGGCTCGGATTTGCGAGCCGGCTGATGCTCGGCAGCGTGTCACGGGGCGTGGTTCGACGGGCGCGCTGCCCGGTTCTCGTGGTCAAGGGCCGACACCGTCGGATCAAGCGGCTGGTCCTCGCGACCGACGGGTCCCCCAATGCAGGCCGGGCGCTGGGCTTCCTGCTCGCCCGGCTCGAGCCACCGGCCGGCGCCCGAGTCAAGGTGGTGCGGGTCCTGGAACCGGTGCTCCCTCGCACGCGGGTCCTGTTGCCCGCTCCGATTCGCCGAGCGATCATGTCGTCGGCCGCGAGCCTCAATGCGAAGCGTGCCAGACAGGCGCGCCGCGAGGTCGCGAGCGCCGCGGTCCTGCTGAAGCGAGCCGGCTGGCGCGCTCGCGGGATCGTGCGGGAGGGCGTGCCGCTGGCCGAGGTGCTCCGGGAAGCGACCGCCTCCCGAGCGGATCTGCTCGTTGTCGGCGCCCGGGGCACGGGCGGCCTCGCGCGACTCCTGCTGGGCAGCGTGGCCGAAGGGGCTCTCGATCGCTCACCGGTGCCGGTGCTCCTCGTGAAGTGACCGCGCGAGCGCGCGTGCCCGTTACCGAGAATGCGGAAGCGTGGCACACGCTGCCGACTGCCGAGGTGAGCCGGCTCGTCCACACCGAGCCCGATCGTGGCTTGAGTCACGCCGAGGCGGCCCGCCGCCTCGAGCGCTACGGCCCCAACGCCCTCACCGAGAAAACGGCCCGATCGGGTCTCGCGATTCTCGTCGATCAGTTCAAGAGCCTGATCGTCGTCCTCCTGCTGGCCGCGACCGCGGTGGCCCTCGCCCTGGACGAAGGCATCGAGGCGGCCGCCATCGTCGCCGTCATTTTCCTGAACGCGCTCGTCGGCTTCCTGACCGAGTGGAGGGCGGCGCAAGCCCTCACCGCCCTCCGGAAGCAGATTTCGGCGGTGGCGCATGTCATCCGCGATGGCCAGGAGCATCAGGTCTCGGCCACTGGGCTCGCCCCAGGTGACCTCGTCGCCGTCGACGCCGGCGCCCGGGTGCCCGCGGACGGGCGCGTCATCGTGAGCGCGCGGCTGCAAGCCGAAGAGGCAGCCTTGACCGGCGAGTCCCAGCCGGTCGCCAAGACCATCGAACCCATCCCGGACGCGAACGCGCCGGTCGCCGACCGCCGGAACATGCTCTTCATGGGCACCACGGTGACGGACGGGCGAGGCCGGATGATCGTCACCGCCACCGGCATGCGCAGCGAGGTCGGGAAGATCGGCGCGCTGATCGAGGGTGCGGACGATCGGGACACGCCGCTCGAGCGGAAGCTGGCCCAGCTCGGTCGCCTGCTGGTCGGCGTCGTCCTGGCGCTCGGCCTCGCGATCGTCCTGGCGGGTTGGCTTCGCGGCCACCCGTTCCTGTACATGCTGGAGGTCGGCATCTCGCTGGCCATCGCCGCGGTGCCGGAAGGGCTGCTGGCGGTCACGACCATGACCCTGGCCCTGGGGATGCAGCGGATGGCCGGCATGCGCGTCCTGGTCCGCCGGCTGCCCGCCGTGGAGACCCTGGGCTCCACCACGGTGATCTGCACCGACAAGACCGGCACCCTGACCCAGAACGAGATGACGGTCCGTGCGCTCCAGCTCGGAACCCGGCGGGTCGACGTCACCGGCGGCGGGTACGCCGCGTCCGGTGAGTTCCGGGTCGGGGGCCAACGCGTCGATCCCGGGCGCGACGAGCACCTCGCTCTGGCCCTCCGGATCGGCGCCCTGTGCAGCGACGCGAGGATCGACCGCGTCGACGGCCGCGCGGCCGTCCTCGGGGACCCGACGGAGGCGGCTCTGATCGTCGCCGCCGAGAAGGCCGGGCTGGAGCAGACCGCGCTGAATCGTGACCAGCCCCGAATCGGGGAGATCCCCTTTAGCAGCGAAGCGCAGCGCATGGTGACGATTCATCGCACGCCCGATGGCACGACCGTCGCCTACGTCAAGGGGGCGCCGCGGGTCGTGCTCGAGGCGAGCCGGCGCCGCTTCGCCGTCGCGGGGGAGAGCCCGCTCACGCCCGAGGACCGCGAGCGGGTCCTGGCCGCCAACGGGGAGCTCGCGGGCAGCGCGCTGCGCGTGCTGGCCCTCGCGTACCGGGTGCTGCCCGAGGGCTTCGAGGAACGCGAGGCGGCCCGGGACCTCGTCTTCGTCGGGCTGATCGCCATGATGGACCCGCTGCGCGACGAGGCGGCGGCCGCGATCGCGACCTGTCGGCAGGCCGGCATCCGGACCATGATGATCACCGGAGACCAGCCGGCGACCGCGGCGGAGATCGGCCGACAGCTCGGGATCGACCGAGACGCGCAGGGCCGGGAGCTACAGACCGTGCAGGGGCGGGATCTGGCTGCGCTGGACGCTCCGGGCTGGCAACGCGTGGCGGCCGGCGCTTCGGTGTTCGCCCGGGTCTCCCCGGAACACAAGCTGAGGATCGTCGAGGCGCTCCAGAGCCAGGGCGAGATCGTCGCCATGACCGGCGACGGGGTGAACGACGCGCCGGCGTTGCGGAAGGCGGACATCGGCGTGGCGATGGGCGTCAAGGGGACGGAGGTGGCCAAGGAGGCGGCGGACATGGTCCTCACCGACGACAACTTCGCCACCCTCGTGGTCGCGGTCGAACAGGGCCGGATCATCTACGCGAACATCGTCCGGTTCATCCACTACCTCTTCTCGTGCAACGTGTCCGAGATCATGGTGGTGTTCGCCGCGATCATGCTCGGC
>DATFGS010000361.1:0-19035 GCA_035249225.1 Candidatus Methylomirabilota bacterium
GCTGACCACGTAGCGCCGCACGCCGACCCGGTCCGCGACCGGCCCGGCCGCGAGCGTGCCGATCGCGCCGGCGCCCAGGAAGACCGCGAGCAGCGTGCCGACCAGCCGCGGGTCGCCGTGCAGCACGTCCCGCCAGTAGAACGGCATGAAGGTCGTGAAGCCGAGCTGCGTCCACGAGCGGATCGCGACCACCAGGATCAGCAGGCTCATCGCGCCCACCATGGTCTGGGCGCCCGCCGCGCTCGCGCGATCGCGGGCCACCGCCGGCGCGGGCGCCGACAGCCGCGGCAGCACCGCGGTGAGGAGCGCGGCCACGAGCAGCCCGGGGATCAGCATGCCGAGGCTGCCGGGCAGGCCGTACGTGGTGAGCAACACCGTGAGCAGCGGCGGGCCCAGCGCGATGCCGATGTTGCCGCCGGTGGAGAAGACCGAGACGCCGGTGGCCTTGCGGTCGCCCGCCACCGCGGTGGCGGTGCGGTAGCCCTCCGGATGGTAGGCGGCCACCCCGAAGCCGGTGATCACGACGAGCGCGAGCACCGCGCCGTAGGACGGGGCGAGGCCGAGGAAGCCGAGGCCGACCGCGGACAGCAGCACCGAGACCGGCAGCAGCCAGCGCCGCGCCGTCTTGTCGGCCAGGTAGCCGAAGAGCGGCTGGATCAGCGACGAGGTGATGTTCGCGGCCAGGACGATCAGGCCGGTGGCCGCGTACGAGAGATGGAGCGCGTCCTTGAGGAACGGCAGGATGACCGGGAACGAGCCCTGGTTGATGTCGATGACCATGTGGCCCAGGGCCAGGAAGCCGAGCAGCCGGATGTCCGGCTTCGCGCGCGCGGCGGGAGCGGCGGCCGGCGCGGGCAGGACGACGGCCGCCGCGGACGAGTCAGGAGTCATAGGGCCCTATGCTACACCAGCCCGCGCCCCTCACCCTGCCCTCTCCCCCGAGGGGAGAGGGTGGGGAGGGCGGGTCAGATGCCGAAGGCGTCGAGGCCGGTGATGTCGCGGCCCACGATCAGGGTGTGAATGTCGTGGGTGCCCTCGTAGGTGTTCACGGTCTCCAGATTCATCATGTGCCGGATGATCGGATGCTCGTCCACGATGCCGGCCGCGCCCAGGATGTCGCGCGCCAGGCGCGCGCCGTCGAGCGCCATCTGCACGTTGTTCATCTTGGCCATCGAGATCTGCTGCGGCCGCACCCGCCCCGCGTCCTTGAGCTGGCCGAGGCGCAGGCACAGGAGCTGAGCCTTGGTGATCTCGGTGATCATCCACACGAGCTTCTGCTGCACGAGCTGGAACGAGCCGATCGGCTTGTTGAACTGGATGCGCTGCTGGGAGTACTGGAGCGCCCAGTCGTAGCAGGCCATGGCCGCCCCGATGGCCCCCCACGCGATGCCGTAGCGCGCCTGGGAGAGGCAGGAGAGCGGGCCCTTGAGCCCCTTCACCCCGGGTAGCTTGTTCTCCAGCGGGATGCGGCAGTCCGCGAAGGCGAGCTCGGAGGTGACGGACGCCCGCATCGAGAACTTCCCGTGGATGTCCATCGTGCTGTAGCCGGGCGTGCCCCTCTCCACCAGGTAGCCGCCGATCTCGCCGTCGTCGCCCTTGGCCCACACCACCGCCACCTCGGCCGCCGAGCCGTTCGTGATCCAGAGCTTGGTCCCGTTCAGCACGTACTCGTTGCCCTTCTTCACCGCGCGCGTCTTCATCCCGCCCGGGTCGGAGCCGTGGTCGGGCTCGGTGAGCCCGAAGCAGCCCAGCGCGGTGCCGGACTGCAGCCGCGGGAGCCACTTCTCCTTCTGGGCGTCGGAGCCGTAGCTGTAGATCGGGTACATGACGAGGCCGCTCTGCACCGAGGCGAAGGACCGCAGGCCCGAGTCCCCGCGCTCCAGCTCCTGCATGATGAGCCCGTAGGCCACGTTGTCGAGGCCGGCGCAGCCGTAGCCCTTGAGGGTGGCCCCGAACACCCCCATCTCGCCCAGGTCGCGGGCGAGCTCCATGGGAAAGGTCCCGTCGCGATGGTGCTGGTTCACGATGGGGAGGAACTTCGCCTCCACCCAGTCGCGCACCGCGTCCCGCATCATCCGCTGCTCTTCGGTCAGGAGCTCGTCGAACCCGTAGTAATCCACGCCGCGAAACTGTTCCATACGCCTGTCCTTGCTCGAGCTGAGTTAGAGGTTGGTGGGATGCGCGGGTCGGTCCTCGCCGAGCGCCTCGTTCAGGGCGCGGGCGAGCTGCTGATCGTGCTCGTGGCTCATCGCGAAGATCCGGCACTGGGCCACCTTGCCGGGCAGGTACTTGAGCAGCTCCTTGAGCGGCTCGGCCGAGACGCTGCGGTCGGCCGCGTCGTAGACGTAGATCTGGCGGTCCTTCATGCCGATCGGGTTCAGCGGGCGCGGGTCCTGCTGGGCCATGTCGATCTTGAACGGGAAGTTGCGGAGCCCGGGGGGCAGGAGATCCTTCACCCGCTGCTCGACCTCCTCCGCCTTCATGAAGCTCTGTCCCCGCCGCGGCTCGAAGAGATCGAGCACCACCTCGTGGGACATCCGCCACTTGAGCCGGCGGTCGAGGATCTGCCGCCACTCCCGGCCGAGATCCCGGCGCTCGCCGTCGTCGGAGTGCTCCCAGCGCGCGACCTCCTCGAGCAGCGTCCACTCCGTCATGTTGAGATACGGCTGGAGCTCCTTGTTGAGGTCGTGCGGGAAGATCATCCGCATGGTGTCGCGGAAGATGTCCTTGAGGTGCAGGTCGATGCCGCGCGTGGTGCGGTGGTAGTAGACGTTGGTGTAGAGGTAGAACCGCGCGTTCAGGAACATGATGAACGCCTGGATGCCGCCGCGATCGAGCGTGAGCCCCTTCTCGCTGAAGAACGAGTAGTACATGATGCGCTCGATGTCGATCGGCCCCACTGCGACCCCGCACATGTAGGAGTCGCGCAGGACGTAGTCCATGTTGTCGGCGGTGTAGATGCCGGACAGCAGCGGCTTGAGATGCGCGAGCCAGCGCGGGTGCTCCGCGGTGGGAAACGTGTAGCTCTTGCCCATCAGGTAGCAGATCCACTCGGGGTCGATGCGCTCGCCGCTCTCGAAGGGGCCCGAGGGGCTGCGCCGGAGCCCGCGGATCAGCTCGCCCAGCTCTTCCCGGATGATCCGCTGCCCCACCTTCTCGTGGGTGAGATCGAAATCGGCGAGGAAGTTGTCGTCGAAGAAGTGGCCGAAGGGTCCGTGGCCCACGTCGTGGAGCAGGCCCGCCATGCGGAGCAGCTCCTCGAAGAGCGGGGCCGACGGCGCGTCCGGGAACTCGGCCCGGAGCGAGGCGTGCAGCTGCTGGGCGAAGCGCCCGGCCAGGTGCATCGCGCCCAGCGAGTGCTGGAAGCGGCTGTGCTCGGCGGCCGGGAATACCCAGCGCGCGGACTGCAGCTGCGGCACCCGCCGCAGGCGCTGCATCCAGGCCGAGTCGATGAGGTCCTGCTCGGTGGCCTCGCCGGGCATCCCGTCGGGGCGCGTGTACAGGATGTACTGGTGGATCGGGTCCGCGATGAGACCGCGACCCTGGTAGGTGTCCACGCCCTTCATGGCCTAGAGCCTAACCTACTTGTCGGAGGTGCGATAGAAACGGTAGCGGTCCATCGGCCGAACCGTGATCGCCTCGGTGCCACCACCGCGACGCACCATCACCCGCACGTCCTGATCCATCGGCGCCTGCCAGAGCTCGCGGTAGAACTCCTCGCGGCTCGCGACCTGCCGCCCGTTGAGCTGGACGATCACGTCGCCCGCCCGCAGGCCCGCGGCCCGCGCCGGGCTGAGCGGCGACATGCCGGCCACGACGACCCCGCCCTCCACCGACTCCGTGTAGAGCCCGAGCCAGGGCCGCGGCGCGCGGCTCGTCACGCGGCCCCGCGCCAGCAGCTCGTCCTTGCCGGCCAGGAACTTCTCCATCGGGATGGCCAGGTTGACGTGGGGCGCCTCCCCGAGACGCAGCGAGGTCACGCCGATCACGCTGCCCGCCGTGTTGACGAGCGCGGCGCCCCCGAAGGCCGCGTTGTGCGGGGTCACGATGAACGCGCGGTCCAGCATGTACTCCCACGCGGCGGCGAACGGGCGCACCGCCTGGACGCGGCTCGGGGTGGCCACGAGATCGCCGTCGTCCGACACGCCCACCGTCCCGGTGGCGTCCCCGGCGACCACCGCGGTCGAATCGCCCAGGACCGCGGCCGGCCAGGGCCCCGGCCCCTCGAGCCGGGCCACCCCGACGCCCACCTCGAGATCGAGCCCGACGAGCCGCGCGGGCACCTTGCGCCCGTCGCGGAGCGAGACCTCGATGCGCGCGGCGTCGAGCAGGACGTAGCTCACGGTCAGCAGGTACCCCCGGTCGGCGTCGAAGATGACCCCGCTGCCCCAGCGCTCGACGCCGAGCGTGGCCGCCGACGGCCGCTCGCGCGGCACGTCCACCCGGATGCCGACCACCGCCGGCTCGACCCGCCGGATGTGCGAGGCCAGCGGCGAGACCTGGCGAGGATCGAGGCGGGGCGCGACGTCGCGGGGCGCGGCGGCCGCGGGGACGGCCAGGGCCAGCAGGGTGGCGGCGGTCCAGCGGATCGACGCGCGCGGCATGCGGGCTACCGTCCGGTGTACTGCGCCTGGTAGTACTGCCGGAAGGCTCCCGACTTGATCGGCTTCCACCACGCGTCGTGCGTGCGGTACCACTCCACGGTGGCGGCGAGCGCCTCCTCGAAGGTCGCCGCGGGCCTCCAGCCGAGGGCGTGGATCTTGCCGGAGTCCAGCGCGTAGCGCCGATCGTGCCCGGGCCGGTCGGCCACCGGCGTGATAAGGCTCTCCGGCTTGCCGAGCAGGCTCAGGATCCGCCGCGTCAGGGTCACGTTCTGCACCTCCGCGGCGCCGCCGATATTGTAGATCTCCCCGTCCTGGCCTCGGCGGAGGACGAGGTCGATCGCCGCGCAGTTGTCGAGCACGTAGAGCCAGTCCCGCACGTTGCGCCCGTCGCCGTACAGCGGCAGCGGGCGGTCCTCGATCGCGTTGGTGACGAAGAGCGGGATGACCTTCTCCGGGTACTGGTAGGGCCCGAAGTTGTTGCTGCTCCGAGTGATGATCACGGGCAGCCGATGCGTCGTCCAGTAGGCGCGGACCAGGAGATCGGCGGCGGCCTTCGAGGCCGAGTACGGATTCGACGGGTTCAGCACGTCGCCCTCGCGCGCCGCGCCCTCCGCGATGCTCCCGTAGACCTCGTCCGTGCTCACCGCGAGGAAGCGGCCGATCCCGAGCTCGCGCGCGGCTTCCAGCAGGGTGAATGTGCCGGTCACGTTGGTGCGGAGGAAGTCGTCGGCGCCCAGGTTCGACCGGTCCACGTGGGTCTCGGCCGCGAAGTGCACGACCGCGTCGGTCCCGCGCATCGCCTCGCGGACCACCGCCCCGTCGCCGATGTCGCCCTTCACGAAGCGGTAGCGGGGATCCGCCTCGACGTCGCGGAGATTCTCCAGGTTACCCGCGTAGGTGAGCTTGTCGAGATTGACGACCGCGTCGCCGGGATGGCGCGCGAGGACGTGGCGGACGAAGTTGGAGCCGATGAAGCCGGCGCCGCCGGTGACGAGGATCTTCACGCTAGCCCCGCGTGACGTCCCAGATGTCGGCCCCGACGAAGTCCCAGGGCAGCCGCCCCTCCTCGGTCTGATCCGGATCCGGCGAGAACTGGACGTCCACGAAGTAAAAGATGCGCCCGCGGGTGGCCGCGAGGTTCTTCACGCCGTGCGCGACCCCGGGCGGGATCCGTAGCAGCCGGGACTGGCCGTCGCCCAGCACGATCCGGCGCTGCGCGCCGCGGGTCTTCGTGTGGGCGCGGACGTCGAGGAGGACCACGAGCATCTTGTCGTCCGGCGGCACGAACCACACGTCGGTCTGCCGACGATGGAGATGGAACGCCTTGATCACCCCCGGGTCCATCTCGCTGTAGTTCACCTGGCGGCACTCGAAGCCGGGCAGAGCGGCCGGGACGCCCTGCTGCAGCCGGGCCAGCTCCATGAACGAGCCGCCGTCGTCGGTGAACCGCTTGAGCTCCACCACCTGCACCCCGTCGATCTCGGGGGCGGGCCCGTAGCTCTGGAGCGCGAAGGCGCGCTTGGCGGTGTCGCTCAGCTCGATCGGGTCGCGCGAGGCCATCAGATCAGCCCCACCTCGCTGCGATCGCCCAGCATGAAGTTGAACGAGCGCGGCTTGGAGGCGGTCCGGTAGATCGACACGTTGCGCCCGATCAGGCTCGACTCGATGCGGCCGCCCACGTCGGTGACGCTCGCGCCCTCGAGCAGGATGGAGTGCTCGACCTCGCTCGCCCGCAGCACCACCCGGTCGCCGATCGACGTGAACGGCCCCACGTAGGCGCTCTCGATGACCGCGTCGCGGCCGATGATCGCCGGCCCGCGCACCGTGCTTCGGATCACGCGCGCCCCCGCCTCGATCACCACGCGGCCGGCGATCTCGCTGTCCTCCACGGTGCCGTCGTTCCGGGGCAGCAGGGTGTCGAGGATGATCCGGTTGGCCTCGAGCATGTCGTCGAGCTTGCCGGTATCCTTCCACCAGCCCTCGATGACGTGGGGCCGCACCACGTAGCTCTGGTCGATCAGCCACTGGATCGCGTCGGTGATCTCGAGTTCGCCGCGCGCCGACGGCTTGATCGCCTTGACCGCCTTGAACACGGTCGCGTCGAACATGTAGACGCCCACCAGCCCCAGGTTGGACGGCGGCTCCTTCGGCTTCTCGATCAGGCGCACGACCTGCCCGGCCTTCAGTACCGCGACGCCGAACTGGGTGGGGTCGGGCACCGCGGCGAGCAGGATCTGGCAGTTCGGCTTCTCGTCACGGAAGCGCGTCACCAGGGGCTCGAGCCGCTCGCGGATCAGGTTGTCGCCCAGGTACATGCAGAACGGATCGGTGCCGAGGAACGGCTCCGAGACCAGCACCGCGTGGGCGAGCCCGAGCGGCGCTTCCTGCTCGATGTAGGTGACCGAGACGCCGAAGCGGCTGCCGTCGCCGACCGCGTCGCGGATCTCCTGCCGGGTGTCGCCGACCACGATGCCGATCTCGCGGATCCCCGAAGCGGCCAGCGCCTCGATCCCATAGAAGAGGATGGGCTTGTTGGCCACCGGGACGAGCTGCTTCGCCGAGGTGAACGTGATCGGGCGCAGGCGCGTGCCACGGCCGCCGGAGAGGATTAACCCTTTCATTTAGCGGACAATTATAGCAGTCTTACCCAACCTCAAATAGCGGTCCCCGGCGGTTCCGCTAGATCCGACCGGATTGGGTGGTATTATGAACCCGCTGATATTGCAGCCGCTTTCCTCAAGGAGCCGGTGATGAAGACGTTGAAGGAGATGCTGGCCGAGGCCCGACAGGTGGTGCCCGAGCAGGGGCCGGCGGACCTCAAGAAGCGCATCGACGCCGGGGAGCCGCTCGTCCTGATCGACGTGCGCGATCCCGACGAGTATCGCGACGGCTTCATCGAGCCCGCGACCAACATCAGCCGCGGCTTCCTCGAGTTCCGCATCGGCGGCGCGGCGGCGGATCCGACGACGCCGATCGTCCTCTACTGCCAGAGCGGCCTGCGCTCCATGCTCGCCTCCAAGGTCCTCAAGGACCTCGGCTACGGGAACGTGACCAACCTGCAGGGCGGCTTCCAGAAGTGGGCGCAGTCCGGCCTGCCCGTGGTCAAGGACCGCCCGATGAACGCCGATCAGATCCAGCGCTACAGCCGGCACTTCCTGCTGAGCCAGGTGGGCGAGAAGGGCCAGCGCAAGCTGCTCCGCTCGAAGGTGCTGCTGATCGGCGCGGGCGGGCTCGGCTCGCCGACCGCGCTGTACCTGGCCGCGGCGGGCGTCGGCACGATGGGCCTGATGGACGGCGACGTGGTGGACCTGTCCAACCTGCAGCGGCAGATCCTCCACAGCACGCCGAACGTGGGGCGGCCCAAGGTGGAGTCGGGCACCGAGATGATCCGCGCGCTGAACCCGGACGTCAACGTTATCCCGCTACCGACGCGGATCACCGTCGACAACGTGATGGACATCATCAAGGACTACGACCTGGTCATCGACGGGTCGGACAACTTCGACACGCGCTACCTGATGAACGACGCGTGCTATCTCGCGGGCAAGACCAACGTGCACGGCTCGATCTTCCAGTTCGAGGGCATGGCCACCGTGCTCGCCCCGAACCAGGGCCCGTGCTACCGCTGCCTATACCCGACGCCGCCCCCGCCGGGGCTCGTCCCCAGCTGAAGCGAGGCCGGCGTCCTGGGCGTGCTCCCAGGCATCATCGGAGTGATACAGGCCACCGAGGCCATCAAGGTGCTGCTCGGCATCGGCGAGCCCCTGATCGGCCGGCTCCTGACCTACGACGCGCTCGGCATGCGCTTCCGCGAGGTCAAACTACGCCGCGACCCCAGGTGCCCGCTTTGCGGCGAACGTCCGACCATCACCGATCTATCGATTCACCGAAACCAGGGGGCCGACGTCTGCGCGGTCGGTCACGACGGCGAGCCGGGCGTTGCCGGCGCGGTCACGAAAGTCGGATAACCCCGTTTCGCAGGTCCGCTCGCCGTCAGGTATATTGCGCGTCGAGGCGGCAGGTGTTCGCGGTCATCTGACGTCCGTGCGGAGCGATCAAAGGGTTGTCTGCGTCGCAATCCTATCGTGATCGAGCTTCACGATCCGGTCGCCGAGATGATAGTACCGATCATCGTGGCTGATCACCACGATGGTCTTGCCACGGGCTTTGAGCTCGGGCATCAGACGCCGGTAAAAGACCTCCCGATAGTGTGGGTCCTGGTCAGCCGCCCACTCGTCGAACACATAGATCGGGCGGTCCTCGAGGAAGGCGGTCAGGAGAGCCAGGCGCTTTCGCTGTCCATGGGAAAGCGCAGTCGTGGAAAACGCCCCTCCGGAAACCTGAACCTTTTCGGCGAGCTCGAGTTCGGCGAGGATCCCGCCCGCTCGCGTGTCGAGATCCGGACTGCCCAAGCCGAGCAGACTATCGAACAAATAGAAATCCGTGAACACGGCGGAAAAGTGACGACGATACCACTCTCGGTTCTTGTCGGTTATCGCTACCCCGTCCAGCCGGATTGCGCCCAGCTCGGGGCCGTAGAGCCCGGTCAGGATCTTCATGAGAGTCGACTTCCCGCTGCCGTTGCCGCCGATCAGGAAGACCAGCTCGCCCTGGCGCAGACTGAAGTCGATCGGGCCGAGCACGAACTTCCGTCCCTCGCTATCGGGTGGATATGAGAACGTTACTCCGTCGAGTTCCAGCCGCTCCCAGCCACATCCGGAATCCAGGCCGTCCATCTCGGCGGCCTCAGTGTCGGATCCTCCGAGTGACAGGCCCAGGTCGTGCACTTTCTTCACTGAGATCCGCGCCTGCGCGAAAATCGACCACGCCTCCATTACACTCCATACCGGCGTCATGACGTAGAGAAGCGTGACGATGTAGCCCGTCAACGTTTCACTACTGATGCTCCGCACCGCCGGAGCCGCGAAGAGCACCCCGCCGATGAGCCCGTAGAAGAGCATCTGATTCCACGTGTCCGCCACAAGGTGGTGGCGTGCTCCCACAACCGCGTCGCGGCGGAGCGCGTCGGTCGCCACCGAGATCCGCTCCGCAAGAAACGCTTCGCGGCGCCCCCGGTGCAGTTTCAGCTCCTTCGTCCCTTCCGTGAGCGCACGGAAGTGTTGAAAGAGGAGATCGCGAGTGTCCCGCGCGCGCTGAAGGTATCGGTACGCGCGCCTGATCAGGATGTGATAGCCGAGGGAGCCCATCACGATGACCGAGGCCAGCCCGATCAAGGACATCCACGAAAGCCACCCGAGATAGATCGCACAGCCGACGATGACCGCAACGTTCATGGCGAGGGACGGGATGTTCTGGACCGCCCAGCCGATCATCGGAACGTCGTGAGTCAGCGTCGCGAGTATCCGGGGGATCCCTACCCGTTCGAGCTGTGATAGCGGCGTCTCCAGCACCCGCCGGCTCAAGCTGCGACTGAGGTCCGCGAGCGCCCGCTGGGCGAAGTGACTGAGCAGGAGTCGGGCCGCTCCGTTGGCCATGGTTCTACCAATCACGAGGCCGAAGAAGGCAGCGACAAGGAAGGTCCGCGGTCGGCCGGGATCATTGAGCGCGGTGTTGATAAGCGCGATCAGCCCCGCGCTGAAAGCGCCGCCCAAGAGTCCCACGATAACCGCGACGACTGCCAGCAGCCACGAGTGCACCGGCACGAATGGAAAGAGCCTCACGGTCGTTCCACTCCCGCAACCGAACGCCGGGCGCGATCAATGCAGCCTTGAAGCTGTTTGGCCAGGCCCTGCACGTGTGGCTCGTCCAGCATCGACCCGGAGTCGCGTCCAGGCACGGTGTGAATCTCGGCGCCCCCCGCGAGGAACTGACGCCAAGACAGCCGAGGATCGTCGTGGGCAGGCATCGCGCGCGATTCGGCGAGGAAAAGGACGGCTCGCCCTGGGTAGGCGCGAGCCTTGTACCGCTGGAACGCGACAAGGTTTGCGTTCGTGACGGCCCGCTGATCGAATTCGCTCCGATCACCGCGGAACATGTCGCGCCGAACTGTCATCTGCGCGAGCATCTTGAGGCGCCCGAACAGATACGCGATTTGCTGTCGCCCGCTGCGGAGTCTGAGCTCCTGGAAGTAGAGCCGGAGCCGGCTGCCAATGAGACTGACCAGTGCTTCCGCGGCGGCACTGGCTCGGGACCGCCGCCCGAAAGATGCCATGGGGTGCCATGTCTCCAGCAGCGCGAGCAGGTCCACCTTCTCGCCGGCCAAGTGCAGTTGCTGCGCCATCTCGTACGCCACCACTCCGCCCATGCAAGTTCCGATGAGAGCGTATGGACCGTGGGGCTGCACTTCACGAACCTCGGCCAAGAACGAAGCCGCTATGTCCTCGACGAGGTTGAGCGCCTTCTCCGTCCCGTCAAGCCCGCGCGACTGCAGTCCGTAGAAAGGCTGATCGGACGGCAGAAATCGCGCGAGGTCGTGGTAGCACAGGACATTACCGCCGACCCCCGGCACGGCAAACACCGGCCGTCGGCTTCCGTCGGGTTGGATCGCTACCAGGGAACGCCGCGGAGCGGAACGGCCGCCGGCGCGGATGATCTCGCTCAAGCCTTGAACCGTCGGCGCCTGGAACAGCGTCGCGATTGGAAGGCGAATTCCGAGGTCCTGTTCCAGCCGCACGAACATCCGGAGCGCGCTTAGTGAATGTCCGCCGAGATCGAAGAAGTTGTCTTGCGTACCGATACGATCGATCCCGAGGATCTCCTCCCAGATGCGGAGCAGCTTCCGCTCTACCTCGTCCCGTGGTTCGCTGGGTGCCGAGGTCGGCTCCCGGCTGTCCTTGGGCTCCGGCAGTCGCGCCCGGTCTACCTTGCCGTTCGCGGTAAGAGGCAGACGGTCGATCGCCACGAATGCGCTCGGGACCATGTACTCGGGCAGCTTGCTCCGGACGCGCTCCCGTAGGGCTCGGCCGTCGAGTGTCCCCTCGGCTACGACGTAGGCCACGAGCCGCTTGTCGCCCTCCCAGTCGGACCGCGCCGTCACGGCGACCGCCCGGACTCCCGGATGGCCGGCGATCGTGCTCTCGATCTCTCCGAGCTCGATCCGATAGCCCCGGAGCTTGACCTGATGGTCCAAGCGCCCAAGAAACTCGAGCACGCCGTCCGGAAGCCACCGGACCAGATCGCCGCTGCGGTAGAGACGCTCTTCGCGACCTCCGGCGACTGCTTGGGCGACGAACTTCTCGGCGGTCAGTTCGGGACGGTTCAGATAGCCGCGGGCGACTCCATCGCCGCCGACCCACAGCTCCCCGGGCACGCCGAGCGGCACTGGCTGTCGATTGCGGTCGAGCACGTAAACTCGAGTATTGGGAATTGGCCGGCCGATCGGAACCGACCGGGCGAGCCCAGCGTCGCTTGTGATCTGATAGCAGCAGGTGAAGGTCGTTCCCTCGGTCGGCCCGTAGCCGTTGATCAGACGGCAGCTCGGTAGCGTCGCGCGTACGCGCCGGACGTGAGAGGGGGATAGGACATCCCCGCCCGCGAGGAGCTGTCGCACCGAACGCAGAATATCGATGCGCTGATCGACGACCTGGTGGAATAGGCCCGCGGTCAGCCACAGCGTGGTCACACCGTGGCGTTCGAGCATCGTCCCCAGCTCGTCCACCGACAGCAGGCCCGGCGTGGCGATCGCGAGGCGCCCGCCGTTCAAGAGAGCGCCCCAGATCTCGAAGGTCGAAGCGTCGAACGACAAGGGCGCGAGCTGCAAGAACACCTCGCCGGGACCAAAGTCCGCGTAGTCCGTCCCTCTGACAAGACGCGCCACGTTCCGGTGTGTCACCGCCACACCCTTCGGCTCACCCGTCGAGCCCGAGGTGTACATGACATAGGCGAGGGCATCGGAGGAGCCGTCGATGGACGGGCGGGTGTTCGGCTGCTCGGCGATCGCCCTCGGCTCCGTGTCGAGGCAGATCGTGCGCGCACCGTGGGCAGGCAGGCGCCCCAGCATGCGGTCCTGCGTAACCAGGATGTCGATCGCCGCGTCCCTCAGCATGAAGGCAAGGCGGTCGGGAGGCGCCATCGAATCAAGTGGCGCGTACGCACCTCCCGCCTTCAGGATGCCGAGGAGCGCGACGATCGTCTCGGCGGATCGCTCCATCCAGACCCCCACCGCCTGCTCGGGACCCACCCCGAGGCTCACGAGGTGGTGCGCGAGCCGGTTGGCGCGCCGATCCAGTTCGCGGTAGGTCAGCGCGGTCTGCCCAAAGACCACCGCCACCGCGTCCGGCGTCGCGTCGACCTGGTCCTCGAAGAGACCGTGAAGCGACCGATCTCTCGGATAGTCGGTGGAAGTCGTATTCCATTCGATCAGCATCCGGTGCGCTTCGGCGGCATCCACAAGCGGAAGAGCCGAGAGTCGGAGGTCGGGATCGGCGGCGACGCCTTCGAGCAAGGTCAGGTAGCACCTGGCCAGCCGAGCGATCGTCTGGGGGCCGAAGAGATCGCGGCGATACTCGATCGTCGCGCCGAGTGGTCCTTCGCTCCCGCCCCGGACGAACAGCGTGAGATCGAACGGGGAGGCGACGGTCATGAAGTCGAAGCCGGTCGCGGTGGTGGGTGCCTGGAACACGAAACTCAGCTGGAAAAACGGGTTCTGGCCGAGCTTGCGTTCCGGTCGGAGCTCTTCTACGAGCTTCTCGAACGGCATGTCCTGGTGGGTATAGGCGCCGAGGCTCACCTCCCGCACCCGTCCCAGGATCTCCCGGAACGTCGGATCCCCCGCGAGGTCCGTCCTCAGGACCAGGGTGTTGGCGAAGAAGCCGACGATCGCTTCCAGCTCCACGTGGTTCCGGTTCGCCACCGGCGTCCCGATGACGATGTCCTCCGCCCCGGTATAGCGGGCAAGCATCGTCTTGAATCCCGCGAGCAGCGTCATGAACAGCGTAGTTCCCTCGGCGCGGCCAAGGTGGCGCAAGGAGTCGGCGAGCCCAGCGGGAATCTGGAAATCGAAGCTCGCGCCTGCGGAGGTCGAGTCACGTGATCGAGGTTGATCGGTCTGCAGCTCGAGTGGGGCCGGGAGCCCGGCCAGCTGCTTGCGCCAATATTGCCGCAGGATTTCGAGCACGTCGTTAGCCAGCCACTGCCGCTGCCAGATCGCGAAGTCCGCGTACTGGACCGGAATCTCCGGGAGCCTGGGGACCATCCCCGCTGCGTGCGCCTCGTAGAGAGTGTGGAGCTCGCGGGCGATGACACCCAACGACCAGCCGTCCGCCACGATGTGGTGTATCGAGATCACGAGCTCGTGATCGTCGACCGCCCTCCGGAGCACCAATGGGCGGAACAAGGGCCCCCGGGTCAGGTTGAACGGCCGCTGGACCTCCTCGCGAATCCTCTCCGCCGCGGACTGCTCGCGATCCGCTTCGGGCACGTGCTCGAGGTCGACGACCTCGAACATCACCGGCGCCGGCTCCGCTATCTGCTGGCACGGCTCGCCGTTCCGGGTCACGAAAGTAGTCCGCAGCGATTCGTGCCGGCCCACCAGCTCCGTCAGGGCGCTTCCGAGGCTCTTCAGGTCGAGTGGCCCGCGAAGTCTTCTGCGAACTGTGATGCTGTATGTCGATGTATCAGGCTCGAGCTGGTCCAGGAACCAGAGCCGCTGCTGGGCAAACGAGAGCGGCACGTCACCGGCCCTCAACATGCGGGTAGGCCGCGCCCTCGTGGCACCGCCGCTCCTGAGGAGCTCGATGATCTCCGGCTTCAGGCGTCTCAGATCCGCCTGGAGCTCGGAGGTGAGCACGCCCTTCGGGGCGCTGCACCGCAGTCCGCCGCCGCCGTCGACGGTGACCTTCACGTCGAGCGCGCGCAGGCGCGCGAGCAGCGCGGCGGCGGGGGTCACAGGTCGATCTCCTCTCGGTCCTCGCCCGCCCCGCGGGTCAGCTCGGCCACCCGCTCCGCGAACACCGCGATGGTCCGCGCCTCGAAGAGGGTGCGCAACGGCACGTCCACCCCCAGGCGCTGATGCAGCCGCGACATCACCTGAGTGGCGAGCAGGGAGTGGCCGCCCGCCTCGAAGAAATCGTCCTGGATCCCGATCGGCTCGATGCCCAGGAGCTCCTGCCAGACCTGCGCAATGGTCCGCTCGAGATCGGTATCCGGAGGCACGAACGGCGTTGGCAGTGCAGCCCGCCCTCCGGACGCCGGCGCCGGTGAGGTGGTCGTGGCGGTGGACGCTCCGGTTGTCTCGGCGATCCGGCGAGCCTGCGCAACCAGGCCGAGCAGATCCCGGGTGGAGACGATCACCTCTGAGAGACGTCCGGCCAGCACGCGGTCGAAGACCTCGACACCCTCGGCGGGCAGGATGGCATCGGCCAGATCACGTGCGCGCCGGGCGGCGAGGGCCGCGGGCACCGCGGTGTTCGCGGCCATACCGACTTCCTGCCATGCGTCCCAGTTCACCGAGATGACCCGCGGTCCCGGGCCGGCCGCCCCCCGGCTGCGGGCGAAGGCGTCGAGGAAGGCATTCGCCCCGCAGTAGTCCACCTGGCCTGCCCCCCCGACCACCGCGGTGATCGACGAGCAGAGGAACAAGAAATCGAGCTCGTGGCCTCGCAGTACGTCCCAGAGGGCGAGCGTGCCCTGTACCTTTGCCTCGAGCACCCGATCCGCGATCTCCGGCGTCTTGAGTGGGATAATCCCGCCGCCCGCGATGCCGGCCGCGTGGACGACGCCGTGAATCGCGCCGAACCGGCGCCGCACCTCGTCGACAACCCTGGCCAGCTGAGCCCGATCGGCCACGTCGGCGCTCAGCACCAGCACCTCCCCGCCGGCCGCCTCGATCTCCTGCACCGCGCGGATCCGAGCGGCGGTCGCGGCGTCGTCACTGTGGGACTCGAGCCATGACGCCCACAGATCCCGCGGCGGCAGAGTCCTCCGTCCGATCAGCACGAGCCGCGCCTGCGCCGTCTCGGCGAGGTGCCGGGCGATGACCAGCCCGAGACCTCCGAGCCCGCCAGTGATCACGTACACGCCGTGCCGGCGCACCGACGCCGTATCGCGCGCCACATCGAGCGGCGCCGGTTCCAGGCTCTGGATCCATCGGTGGGCGCCGCGGTAGGCGACGACCGGGGTCTCCACCGGCTCGTCCAGCTCGGCGATGAGCTGCGTCGCGAGCGACTCGGCGGCATCGACCGCAGAGGGGAGCGCCACATCGATGACCCGGCAGCGGACGTTGGCGTACTCCTGCGGGATCACCAGCGCCGGGCCAAGCACGGTCGCGCGCTCCGGCCGGATCACCGTATCGCCAATGACGTCGTGCAGGCGATTCACCACGACTCCCAGCGTGATCGGCTCCCGGACCGAGGCCTCGGCCAGCGCCTGGGCCAGGAACAGCAGGCTGTAGAACCCGCGGGCCTGCACGTCCGCGAGCTCACCGGCCGGCGACTCCGTCCCCAGGTCCACCGACCACAGGTGGAGGACCCGGGGCGGGAAGGGCCGTCCCTGGGTGAGCTCGGCGACCAGCCGGTCGTAGTCGCGACGGCCATCGGACCCGAACGTGAAGCCGCCGTCCTCAAGGCGGGCGAATTTCTCGCCGCGGGCCACCGTCGTGACCTCGGCACCGGCCCGGCGCAGGCGTGCTGCGATCACGGCCGCGAGCCCGGCGTCGTCCGCGAACAGGAGCCACCCCGTGCCCGGGCTGGTCACTGCCGCGTGCGGGGCGACCGCGCGGCGCCAAGACGGCGCGTAGAACCAGCGGGTGATCTCGGCGCGCTTTCCGAGCGATTGGGCCACCGCCGCCCGCTCGGCCCTCGGTGCGGTCGGCAGGATCCAGTGGCGCTGCCTCTCGAACGGGTATGTCGGAAGCGGAACACGGCGGCGCGTCTCCCGACCATGGTAGCCACCCCAGTCGATCGGCGCGCCGGCCAGCCAGAGGCGTCCCACCGTGGTCTGCAGCACCGCCGCGTCATCGAGGTCGTCCTGCGGATGGCGTACCGACGACAGGATCTCGAGCCGGCGTACAGGGGTGGACGCCGGGCGCGCCAGCGAGGCCAGCGTGCGGCCAGGTCCGACCTCGAGCAGTACGGGCTCCTGATCCCGGACGACCTCTTGGAGCGCGTCCCAGAACCGCACGGTCTGGCGGAGGTGACGGACCCAGTAGCTGGGATCGATCGCGTCCTCCGCGGTCATCCAGGTGCCGGTCACGTTGGACACGTACGGGATCGACGGGGGCGACAGCCGCACCCGCTCGACAGCCTGGCGGAACGAGGCGAGGATCGGCTCCATCATCGCGGAGTGGAACGCGGCGGCGGCGTGGATGCCGAGAGCCCGGATCCCGCGCCCGCCCAGACGCGCCTCGAGCGCGGAGACCTCTGCGGCCGGACCCGAGACCGCGCACAGGGCCGGCCCGTTGACCGCGGCGATCGACAGCGAGGCGGGGAGCAGCGCACGCACTTCCGACTCCGGCAACGGCACCGCTAACATCGCCCCCCCGGGAACCTCCATCAGCCGTCCCCGCTCGGCGACCAGCGCGAGGGCGTCGGGCAGGCTCACCACCCCGGCCACGCACGCGGCCACGTACTCCCCGATGCTGTGACCGAGCATCGCCTGAGGCGTGACGCCCCATTCGAAGTAGAGTCGAGCGAGCGCGTACTCGATCGCGAACAGGGCGGGCTGGGTGAGCGCGGTGGTGGCAAGCCGCGCCCGCGCCGCCTCGAGCACGTCGGGTGCGGGATAGAGTACGCTCCGCAGGTCGACGCCGAGCGTCGGCGCCAGCGTCGCGGCGCAGTCGTCGAGGATCTCGCGGAACCGGGGCTCCGACTCGTACAATCCGCGCCCCATCCCCACGTACTGGGCGCCCTGGCCGGAGAACATGAACACAACCGGGCGATCCTTCAACGCCTCGACCCGGCTCAGCACGCGGCGCGGATCATCCTCCCGCAAGGCCCGCGCCGCCTCCTCCAGGCTCGCGGCGACCACGACCTTTCGGTGCGGGAACGTGGCGCGCCCGTGATGGAGCGTGTAGGCGACGTCGGCAGCGGCCACGTCTTCAGCATCGGTCAGGTGCGCGGCGAAGGCGGCACCCGCCCGATCGAGCGCCTCGCTGCTCTTGGCGGAGAGCGTGAAGACCTGAACCGGCCGCGAGGGACCCGCGGGCGGCGGCGCGGGCGCTTCTTCCAGCACCACGTGCGCATTGGTGCCCCCGATCCCGAACGAGCTGACCCCCGCGCGGCGCGGGGCATCACCCGTCGACGTCCACTCGGTCAGGGCGGCATTGACCCGGAAGGGGCTGTTCGCGAAATCGATCCGGGGATTCGGCGCCGAGAAATGCAGGCTCGGGGGAAGCGCGCGCCGCTCGAGCGCCAGGACCGTCTTGATCAGTCCGGCCACGCCTGCGGCGGCGTCCAGGTGCCCGATATTGGTCTTCACGGATCCGAGCGCGCAGAACCCGCGGCGCTCGGCCGCACCAAAAGCCTTTGTCAGGGCCGCGACCTCGATGGGATCGCCCAACTCGGTGCCGGTCCCGTGCGCCTCGACATAGGTGATGGTGGCCGGGTCGACGCCCGCCATCGCGTGGGCTCGAGCGATGACCGCGGCCTGCCCGTCCACGCTCGGGGCGGTGTAGCCCACCTTGAGCGAGCCATCGTTGTTGATGGCCGCCCCGCGGATGACCGCGTGGACGTGGTCCCGTTCGGCCAGGGCCTCGCGGAGACGCTTGAGCACCACCACGCCCACGCCTTCGCCCGCGACCGTTCCCTGCGCACGCGCATCGAAGGCGCGGCAGTGCCCGTCGGGCGAGAGGATCATACCTGGCTCGTACAGGTACCCGCTCACTCTCGGCACGCTGATGGACACCCCGCCCGCGAGCGCCATGTCGCACTCGCGCGCCACGAGGGCCTGGCAAGCCATCTGGACCGCCACCAGCGACGTGGAGCAAGCGGTCTGGATCGTGACGCCCGGCCCGCACAGGTTCAGCTTGTACGAGACACGCGTGGCAAGGAAATCCTTGTCGTTCGCCAGCATAGCCTGGTAACCGCCAGCCGCCAGCATCACCTCGGGGTTGGCGAGCAGGCTCGCGATCACGTAGCCGTTGAGGCTGGTGCCCGCGTAGACCCCGACATTGCGCGCGGTCACCCCCGGAGCGTAGCCGGCGCTCTCGAGCGCCTGCCACGCGGTCTCCAGGAAGACTCGGTGCTGCGGGTCCATGATCTCTGCCTCTCGCGGGCTGAGACCGAAGAACACCGCGTCGAACAGCTCGGCGTCCTGCAGCACACCTCGCGCGCGGACGTAGCGGGGATGGCGCAGGAGTCGCGGGTCCACCCCCGCGGCGACGAGCTCCTCGTCGCTGAAGAAGGAGATCGACTCCGTCCCCGCGCGGAGGTTGTCCCAGTACTGCTGCAGATCCGCGGCGCCGGGGAACCGCCCGGCCATCCCCACGATCGCGATGGACTCCATCGACGCCGGCTGCTCCGCCCCGCGCGAGCTC
>DATFGS010000362.1:0-3246 GCA_035249225.1 Candidatus Methylomirabilota bacterium
CAGCCGGGGCTCCAGGGTGCCGTAGCCCGCGGTGTAGAGATGAAAGAGGGCGGCCGACGCCGCGTAGGCGCCGGCCGCCCAGTAGACCCAGCCCTCGAGCTTTCTGATTCGCTACCCCTTTACTTGAGCCAGCCCTTCTCTCGGTAGTACCGCTCGGCGCCCGGGTGCAGCGCGACGCCCAGGAAGAGATGGCCCTTGGAGGGCTCGTAGTCGGCGAGGCTGCCGTGAATCTTGCGGACGCGGTCCGCGTTGTCGTTCAGCGCTTTGGTGATGTTGTAGGCCATCTCGCTCGACATGCTGTTGGCCACCGTGATGGTCGTGCCCATGGTGGCGGAGACTACCGGCTCGTTGCCGTTCGCGGCCTTGGGATAGGTGCCGGCGGGGATGACGCCCTCCCCCATCCCGAACTTGCCGAGGTACTCGAGCAGCGGCTTGGGGAACGCGAGGATCTTCAGGTCACGCCCGACCGAGGCCTCGGTGATGGAGGCGCCCGGCAGGGCCAGGAAGGTGAAGGTCCCGTCCACGTTGCGGTCCTTGAACGCGCCGGCCTGCTCCGAGTAGGAGCCGCGGAAGAACTTGGTGCCCGCCGCCTCCCAGGTCTTGTAGCAGTCCGCGGTCTTGCCGGCCTGGCAGTACCCGTAGAACTCCATGATCTTCTCGAAGACCCAGACGTCGGAGGAGCCCGGCTTGGAGATGGCCAGCCGCATCGGCTTCTTGGTCTTGAAGATCTCCTCCATCGTCATCTTGGCGAACGGCGAGTCCGCGGCCACGTAGAAGTGGAAGGTGTTGAGGCTCATGTTGCCCGCGAGCGCGCGGAGCTTCTCCATCTTCTGGCCGGGGTACGGGTCCTCGCCGCGAAGCGCAGCGCCGAGCAGCGGCGGCAGGCCCATGCCGAGGTCGGCCTCGCCCTTCTCCACCAGCAGCGGGTTCTGGGTGCCTCCGCCGGGGATGACCT
Organism: Candidatus Methylomirabilota bacterium; assembly: GCA_035249225.1. GTDB lineage: Bacteria > Methylomirabilota > Methylomirabilia > Rokubacteriales > CSP1-6 > CAMLFJ01. The sequence continues at coordinate 956 of DATFGS010000362.1, forward strand.
TGATGTTGAGGCCGGCCTTCTCCCGCAGGAGCTCGGCCATGCCGCCCGAGATGGCGTACCAGCCGCCGCCCACCGCGCCGGCCGTCCACGTGAGCGACTGCTGCGCGGCCGCGCCGCCGGCGAGCGCCGCGACGAGGGCCAGAGTCATCACCGCGAGCCCGAAGCGTTTCAGCATCGATCCTGCCTCCTGTGTCACCGCTCAGAACATGTTGGCTTCGGCGCGCAGCCTTCCCGCGGCGAAGCGGTCGAGGGACAGGGCTTGAATATCCATGCTGCCGGCGCGGCCGTCAAGGAGCATCTCGGTCATCAGGATGCCGATGGCGGGCGAGTGCATGAAGCCGTGCCCCGAGAAGCCGCAGGCCACGTGGAAGCCGGGCGCCCGCGCGGCCGGGCCGAGGATGCCGTGGTAGTCGGGCGTGAGATCGCGCACGCCGGCGTAGGCGCGCATCACCTGGGCCTCGGCCAGCGGCGGCACGCGGAGGGCCGCCGCGCGGAAGACCGCGTCGAAGGCCTCCCAGTCCACCGTGGTGTCGTGCCCCGGCTTGAGATCCTTGTCGGTCCCGCCCATGAGCACCGCGCTCAGGCCCTGCCGGTGGACGTAGAAGCCGGTGTCGAGATCGACGATCAGCGGAAACACGGGAGGCAAGATCGGCAGCGGCTCGGTGACCATCACCTGGCGCCGGTAAGGCTTCGACGGGATCTCCACGCCGGCCATCGCGCCGATCTCGTCGGCGCGGGGGCCCGCGCAATCGATCACGATCGGGGCCGACCACTCGTCGGAGGGCGTCTTCACGCCGGTCACGCGATCACCCGCCTTCACGATGCCGGTGACCGGCTGGCCGGTCAGCAGGCGCAGGCCCCGGCCGCGCGCCACCGAGAGAAAGCCCGCGAGCAGCGAGTATGGATCGGCGGAGCCGTCGTCGCCGCAGAAGGTCCCCCCGAGCAGGTCGTCCGTCACGAGCGAGGCCAGGTGCGCCTGGATCCGGGCCGGGGTCAGGAGCTCGCTGGCCACCCCCAGCCCGCGCTGGAGGTCCACGTTGCGGCGGCACTGCTCGAGCGTGGCCGCGTCGGTCGTGACGAAGAGATAGCCGTGGCGGACGAAGTCCACCGAGCGGCCCAGGATCTCGCGGTCGTGGGTGAAGTAGCGGTACGAGAGCTGGGTGAGGCGGACATTGGCCTCGGTGGAGAACTGGAAGCGCACGCCGCCGGTGGCCTTCGAGGTGGCCCCCGTGCCGGGCTCGGCCTCCCTCTCGAGCACGACCACGCGCAGGCGCGGGTCGCGCTCGAGGAGATGGAAGGCGATGGAGCCGCCGACGATGCCGGCGCCGATGATGACGACGTCGGCGGTCTGGGTCACGCGCGGGACGGGATCAGGCGGGGCGCGGCGCGAGCCCGTGGCGCACCGCCTCGTGCACCATGCGGACCAGCGTCGTGATGTCGAAGACGGGCAGGCCGGTGAGCGCCTGGATGTCGGCCCGGTAGGGCGGCATGTTCGTGCACTCGAGCACGATCGCCCCGATCTCCGGGTGGGCGTCCATCATCCGCCGGGTGACCGTGAGGTGCTCCTGGCGCGCCGCTTCCACGTCGAGCGTGAGCTGGTCGTCGAGCATCACGCGGGTGAACTCCTTCTCGGTCTCGAGCCCCGCCACCACCATGCGGATCTCGGGAGAGATTCCCGCCCCCGCCATGTGCTCGGGGTTGAGCGCGGACGCGTTCACGGTGAGGACGCCCACCGCGCGCCCCGCCGGCAGCATGCGGTGCACCAGCGGCACCAGCATGAGGCTCGAGGTGAATACCGGGATCGAGACCGCGGCGGCCATCTCCGGCTGGAACTTGGCGAGGAACCCGCAGTTGGTGGTGATCGCGCGCACGCCCTCCCGCTCGAGGAAGCGCGCGCCCTCGATGAAGCTCGGCAGCAGCTCCCGCTGACCCTGGCGCACCACTCGGTCCGGGGAGGCGCCGGCCACCCGGTGGTAGCGCACCGGGAAGTCGAAGGTGGTGGCATTGCCCATGTCGCCCGGGATCCGCGGGAACCGGGTGTCGAGCATCAGGATGCCCACCGAGAAGCCGTAGAGGTTCTGCCCACCCTGAACGCGCATGTCTAGTTCAGCTGGGCGAGCTTCTGGCGGACCCGCCGGAGCTGGTTGCGCACCTGCTCGTGGTCCGCCGCGTTGGGGAAGTCGGTGAGGTACTGCTCCCAGTCGGCCACGCCGCGCTCGAGCCGGCCCATGTTGCTCCAGGCCGCGCCGCGGTCCCGCCGCTCCCCCGCCGAGGCGGGATTGAGCACGAGC
>DATFGS010000363.1:0-6521 GCA_035249225.1 Candidatus Methylomirabilota bacterium
TGAACGGCCAGGTCAACGTGGACTACTCGGTGATCGCGGCCTCCGGCTTCCTGGGCGCGCTGCCCGCGGTCCTGCTCGTGCTGATCTTCCAGAAGTACATGGTGCAGGGGCTCACCGCCGGCTCGGTCAAGGGCTGACCCCGGACGGCCGGGGCAGGGGCGGCGGCCGGCGGGTGATGTTCCGTCCGGGGTACGCGCGGCGGGAGTAGGCGACGAGCTCCTCCACGAACTGCGCGGCGTAGGGGGCCAGGAACCACCGCGGATCCCAGGCGATGCTCGCCCAGCGCGCGGACCCCGCGCCGCGGGATGAGCGTGTTGGACGGCAGCACCGCGACCCAGGTCGCCTTCGCGATGACCAGCGGTCCGCCGTTCGCGGGCATCACGCGCTCGTTCGCGAGTCTGTCGCAGGCCGCTCGCGGGAAGCCGACTCGCGGGGGTGGGGCGGCGGACCGCGGTGCCGTATCTCCCGCCCTACCAGGAGTGGGCTGCGGGTCCGCCCGCGTGGGGCCGATGTCCCGCCGTCGCGGTCCGCGCTACTGGACGACGAACAGACGCCAGTCGTCGGGGACGCCCTTGAGCTGGTGTGTGCCGCGATCGGCGAACCGGAGCCCGGAGCCCGCGACGAGATCTCTCACGGTGCTGGAGACGAGCACCTCGTCCGGGCCCGCCATGGCCGCGACGCGGGCGCCGATGTGCACCGCGATGCCGACCACGCCGTCGCCGACCCGCTCGCACTCACCGGTGTGCAGCCCGGTGCGGACCTGGAGCCCCAGGGCGTGGACCCGCTCGCGCACGGAGCACGCGCAGCGGATCGCCCGCGCCGGTCCGTCGAAGATGGCGAGCAGCCCATCGCCTGCGGTGTCGACCTCGCGGCCCCGGAATGCGGCGAGCTCCTTTCGCATCATGGCGTGCCAGCTGCCGCGCAGCTCGCGCCATCGCCCGTCCCCGATCTCGGCCACTCGCTGGGTCGACGCGACGATGTCGGTGAACATCACGGTGGCGAGCACCCGATCCGGCTCCAGCCGGCGTCGCTCGCCCGTGATGAATTCCTCGATCCGGTCCGCGATGATGTCCTGGGTCTCCGGATCGACCACGAGGTGATCCGTTCCGGGAATCTCCGCGTAGGCGGCCCCGGGGATGTGCTCGGCCAGGTACCGCCCGGTCCGGACCGGAACGAGCTCGTCGCCCGCGCGATGGAGGATCAGGGTCGGCACCCGGATGGTGGGCAGGAGATGGCGGACGTCGATCTCGTAGTTGGCCCGCATCAGCGAGAGGACCGACCCCGGGCTGGCGGCGGCGCGCTCGATCCGGGCGAACCGCTGGAGAAAGGCCTGGTCTCCGCGCCGGCTCGGCACGTTGAGCACGCCCAGCACGCCCTGGCCCCAGTGCTGGTCGATCTCACCGAGAAACCGATCGAGCTGCTCCCGGGTCACCCCCCACGGCTCGGCGCTCATCGACGCGAAGGTGCCGTACAGCACGAGGGCGGCGGTGCGCTCCGGATAGGTGGCCGCGAACATCAGGCACATCGGGCCGCCCTCGGACCAGCCGTAGATCGTCGCGCGCTCCGAGCCGGCCGCGTCCATCACCGCGCGCACGTCGCCGCTCCGCTCCTCGAGCGTCTGCTCCGCGACCCGATCGGACAGTCCCTGCCCGCGCTTGTCGAACACGATCACCCGCGCGAACGCGGTGAGCCGCCGGAGCAGTTGCTCGTTGATCGGCAGCTCCCACAGGAGCTCGACGTGCGAGATCGTGCCCGGGATCAGCACGATGTCGCGCGGGCCGTCGCCGAAGACCCGGTAGGCGATGTGCACGTCGCCGCTCTTCGCGTACCTGATGGGGGATTCCATGGCGCCCTCCCGTGGCCTGGCCCCGCGCTCGGCCACTGCCGCGTCAGTCCGGCAGGTAGAGCCGGGTGACGTGGTCGTCGGTGACCAGGCCGTCGGAGGTCACCGTGAAGTTCGACGTGATCAGGCCCTGGGCGCTCGCGAAGCGGCCGTCGCCGCCGGTGATCCGCCACATCACGACCCCGTGGCTGCCGCGGCCGTCGGGCGCCGGCCCGACGTACCCGCGCCCCACCGTGTCGAAGCTGACGGAGCCCGCGCTGCCGTAGGTGATCGTGCCGTCTTCGACGAAGGTGCCGTCGGGGGAGCGCTCGACGCGCGATTCCAGCACCGCGGATTCGCCGGTGATCGGCTCGACCGCCGCGCTCACGCCGGTCGGCCCCAGGACCGTGCGCCACGCCTGGCTCGGCGCGGTGGTGCGGGCCTGGCGCTTCGTGGTCGAGCCGGGGACCGGCCCGCCGCGGCCGCGGAACTCGAGCGCGAAGACGAGTTCGCGCACGGCTAGAACACGATCACGCCGCGGCCCAGCTCACCGGCGGCGAGCGCGCGGAACGCCTCGTTGGCGTCCTCGAGCGCGTAGCGGTGAGTGATCATCTCGTCGATCCGGAGCTTGCCGGCCTGGTAGAGGCTCACCAGCCGGGGCAGGTCCTCGCGCGTGCGCGCGCTGCCGTAGCTCGAGCCGCGGATGACCCGCTCGCCGGTGACCAGGGGGCGCACGTCGAGGGGAATCGTGGCGCCGGTCTCGGGCACCCCGATCAGCACACAGGTGCCGCCCGGGGCCAGCGCGTCGACCGCCTGGATGATCGGGCGGGTGGCGCCCACCGCCACGAAGGTGTAGTCGGCGCCGCGACCGGTGATGGCGCGGATGGCGGCGGCCGGATCCTCCTTCGACGCGTCGATCGCGTGGGTCGCGCCGACCGCGCGCGCGAGGTCGAGCTTGGAGGGCAGGAGATCCACCGCGATGATCGGATGGGCGGCCACCATCGCCCCGCCCTGGATGACGTTGAGGCCGACCCCGCCCACGCCGAAGACCGCGATGCCGGCGCCCGGCGGCACCGCGGCGGTGTTGATCACCGCGCCGACCCCGGTCATGACCGAGCAGCCGATGAGGGCCGCCCGGTCCAGCGGCATCGTGGGGTCGATGCGGATCGCGCACGACTCGTGCACGACCGTGCGCGAGGCGTAGGTGGCCACGTGGCCGTAGTGGTAGACGGGAGAACCTCCAAGACTCATCCTGGTCGTCCCGTCGGGCAGCACGCCCCGGCCGGGCTGGCGGCGCTCGCAGAGGTTGGGCCGGCCGATCACGCAGTAGTGGCAGCGCCCGCACGTGGGCGCCCACGAGAGGATGACGTGGTCGCCGATCTTGAGCTCGGTCACGCCGGGGCCGAGTTCCTCCACCACCCCCGCGCCCTCGTCGCCCAGCACGATCGGCAGGGGGACGCCCTTCCAGGAGCCGTCGGCGGCGTGCAGGCAGCTATGGCAGACGCCGCTCGCGGCCATGCGCACCAGCACCTCGCCCTGGCGCGGGGCCTCGAGGGCGACCTCCTCGACCCGCTGGGGCTTGCCCTGCTCGAACAGAACGGCTGCGCGCATGAATGCCTCCGTGGGATTCAGCGGCTGTAGCGGATCCGCGGATCGAGATAGCTGTAGAGCAGATCCACCGCCAGGTTGATGGTCATGAACAGGACCGCGATGAACAGGATGGTGGACTGGGTCAGCGGGTAGTCGCGCTGGTAGATGGACCACAGCACCAGGCGACCGATGCCGGGGAGGGTGAAGACCTCCTCCACCACCACGGTGCCGCCGAGCAGGATGCCGATCTGGAGCCCCACCACCGTGACCACCGGGATGAGCGCGTTGCGCAGGGCGTGCTTGAGCACGACGATACGGGAGGCGAGCCCCTTGGCGGCGGCGGTACGGATGTACTCCGAGTTGAGCACGTCGAGCATGCAGGCGCGGGTGGTGCGCGCGATGTTGGCCGCGCTCGCGGTGCCGAGGCAGAGCGCGGGCAGCACCATGATGGTGAGGTTGCGCGCGGGATCGGCCCAGAAGTCGACCCACATCACCGGCGGCATCCAGCGCAGGTAGAGTGAGAAGAAGAGGATGAGCATCGTGCCCTGCCAGAACACCGGCACCGAGAGGCCGAGGAGGGTGCCGACGCGGGTGACGTTGTCCACCGTCTGGTCGCGGCGAACCGCGGAGACGATGCCGGCGGCCCCGCCCAGCAGGAGCGCGAACACCATCGCGAACGCGGTGAGCTCCAGCGTCACCGGCAGCCGCTCCATGATGAGCGCGACCACCGGCTTGCCGGTCCGCCACGAGGTGCCGAAGTCCCCCTGCACGAGCCGGCCCAGCCAGCGCCCGTACTGCAGGTACCACGGCTGGTCGAGCCCGAAGAAGCGCTTCAGCTCGGCCACCATCGCCGGGCTGGCGATGGCGTCCGCGCCGATCATCTGCTCGACCACCGTGCCGGGGATCAGCCGCAGCATCAGGAACACCAGCACCGTCAGGCCCAGCAGGGTCAGGGCCATCGAGTACAGGCGGACGATCAGGTAGCGGGTCATCCAGGGGCCCGGCGGGCGACCCGCTGCGGCACGGCATTGATCTTATTGGGGGGGAGCGGTGCCGCTCCTTCCCCAAGCCCCCCCACCACCTGGATCATGACGTCTCGTTCAAACTAGGCCTTATCGAGCCAGGCCCCGTCGAAGCCGTAGAGCAGCGTGGTGGGGTGCTGCTTGAAGCCCTTCACGCGCGCCTGGGTGAAGTCGATGGTCTCGGCCGAGAAGAGCCAGAGGTGCGGGACATTTTCCAGAATTTGGATCTGCACCCGGTCGTAGATCTCCTTGCGCTTCTTCTGGTCCATGGTGCGCCGGCCCTCCTCGAGCAGCCCGTCCAGGTCCGGCACGCTCCAGCTGTTCCAGTTCTGGCCCTTGGTCGAGTGCAGCGCGCGGAAGAAGGCGGTGTCCGGATCGGCGTAGCCCGGGGTGGTGTTCATCGTCATGTCGAAGTCCTTGGCGAGCCACCGCTTGATCCAGATCGCGTACTCGACCTGCTCGATCTCCATGGTGATGCCGATGCGCTTGAGCTGGTTGGCGATGACCGGCGCCCCCGCCACCATCGTCGGGAACGTCGGGATCACCATGCACTTCACGGTGAAGCCCGCGCTCTGTCCCGCCTCCGCCATCAGCTTCTTCGCCTTCTCCACGTCCGGCCGGTAGTACTTCATCCACGCCTCTTCGGGGAGCTGCCACTGCTTCATGGGCGCGGTGGCCGGCGCGGTGAGGCGCCCGAAGCCGGCCGCGGCCACCCGCAGCACCTGGCTGCGGTCCACCGCCCAGCTGATGGCCTGCCGCACCCGCACGTCCTTGAGGGGGCCGCGGGTCGCGGTGATGTTGAGGTAGTCGTAGCCCAGCCGCGAGCTGCGGTAGCCGGTGAGGGTCTTCTCGTCCTTGAGCAGGTTGTAGTTCTTGTTGTCCTCGATGAAGGCGTGGTGGATCTGCCCGGTGCGGAGCGCGGCGACGATGTTGGCCTCGTCGGGGATGACCCGGAGCACCAGCTCGTCCACGTAGGGCAGGCCCTTCTTCCAGTAGAAGGGGTTCTTCTTCAGCACGAGCTGCTGCTCGACCTTCCAGTCCTCGAGCATGAAGGGACCGGTCCCGAGCGCGGCCTTGTTGAGGTCGCCGTGCTTCTTGATCCCCGCCTCGCTGATGATGAAGCCCCAGAACCCGCCGAGGGCCGCGAGCAACCCCGCGAACGGCTCCTTGGTCACGAACTTCACCCCGTACTTGCCGGCGGGCTCGACCTTGTCCACCGCGATGAAGTCGGACTTGCCCGGGGACTTGTCGAAGAGCCGGTCGAACGTGAACTTCACGTCCGCGGAGGTCAGCTCCTGGCCGTCGTGGAACTTCACGCCCTGACGGAGCTTGAAGGTCCAGGTGAGGCCGTCCTTGCTCGTCTCCCACGACTCGGCCAGCTCCGGGTTCGGAGTCATGTTCTCGTCGAAGCGCACGAGCTGGCTGTACATCATGGGCGAGCGCCGGCTGCGGGAGAGCGCGGGGACGAGCTGCGGGTCGAGCCCGGTGGCCTCGGTGGCCTGGGCCGAGATCAGGCTGCCGCCCGGCTTCGGGGTCTGGGCGGCGGCGCCGCGGCCGACCGCGAGGGCGCCGAGCGTGAGGCCGCCCGCCTTGAGGAGCTGGCGGCGGCTGAGGTGGGAGCGGGGCGAGCCGTGGTCGTTGGTCATGGTCGTTCCTCCTGTGTCGGGATCAGCGGGCGCCGGGGTCGAGGACGTCGCGCAGGCCGTCGCCCAGCAGATTGAAGGCGAGGACCGTGATCATGATCGCGATGCCCGGAAAGACCGAGATCCACGGCGCGGTCTCGAGATAGGTCCGTCCCTCGTTCAGCATGTTGCCCCAGGACGGGGTGGGGGGCTGGGCCGAGAGGCCGAGGTAGCTCAGCGACGCTTCGATGAGAATGGCCTGCGACAGGGCCACCGTGCCCTGGACGACGAAGGGCGAGATCACGTTGGGCAGCACGTGCTTGAGCGCGACCACCCAGCGGGTGGCCCCGAGCGCGCGAATGGCCTCCACGTACTCCTTCTCCCGCTCGGCGAGCACCGGCCCGCGCATGACCCGGGCGAAGAGCGGCACGTAGACCACCGCGATCGCGATCACCGCGCTGTTGA
>DATFGS010000364.1:0-5731 GCA_035249225.1 Candidatus Methylomirabilota bacterium
CGGTCGGCGCCGGCGGCCACCGCCTTGTCCTCGGCGGCCCGGCGGGCGCGGGCGATGGCCTCGTCCCGGGTGAGGTCCTGGAAGATCTGGTCCACCTCGCCGCTCACCTGGGCGATCGCCGCGCCCACTGCGTTGGCCACCGCCTGGTGCGGCACGTTCAGCACCTCGGAGACGCCGGCCAGCCGCGGGGGCACCAGGAACGAGCCGCCGCCCACCGCGATCAGGGGCGCCTCCCCCGCGTCCGTCTTCATGCGGTCCACGCCCTCCTCGATCATGGCGCGGATGCGGGCGAGGGCGTCCTCCACCAGCCGGGCCGGCAGCGACGCCACGCGCGCCCGGTCGCCCAGGTCGATGAGCCCGGCGGCGACCGCGACGTCGGTCACGGTGAGGACGTCGCCGCCGAAGACGAGCGCCTGCTCGGTGAGGCGGTAGCCCACGCTGGCCGGCCCGATCGAGAGCGCCGGCGACGTCGCGACGCGCGTCCCCCCGCCCAGGCCCAGCGAGAGCAGATCGGGCATGCGGAAGAGCGTGCGGACCCCGCCGATCTCGACCACGCTGTTGGCCTCGCGCGGGAAACCGTGGCGCAGGCTGCCGATGTCGGTGGTGGTGCCGCCCACGTCCACCACGAGCGCCTCGTCGCGCTTGGACAGGAACGCGGCGCCGCGCATCGAGTTGGTCGGCCCCGACGCGAAGCTGTAGACCGGGTACTCCTCCGCGACCTCGGCCAGCATGACGGTGCCGTCGTTCTGGGTGAGGTACAGCGGCGCCGCGATCCCGCTCGCGCGCAGGGCCACCGTGAACGCGCGGGTCGTCTTGCGGGCCAGCTCGATGAGGCAGGCGTTCAGCAGGGTGGCGTTCTCGCGCTCGAGGAGGCCGATGCGGCCGAGCCGGTGCGACATGGTGACCGCGACGGCCGGGCATTCCTCGCGGACGATCGCGGCGGCCTCCTCCTCGCACGACGCATTCAGCGGCGAGAACACGGAGGCGATGGCCACCGAGCGGATGCCCGCCTCCCGGATGCGCCGGGCCGCCGCGCGCATGCCCTTGCCGTCGAACGGGACCAGCGGCCGGCCGTCGAACTCGTGGCCGCCCTCGAGCATCACGGCCTCGGCGCGCACCAGCGCGGCCAGGTCCTCCGGCCAGTCCACGAAGGGCGGCAGCGAGGCGCCCGAGGGCAGGCCGATGCGCACCGCGGCGACGCGGCCGAGATCCCGCCGCTGCACCACCGCGTTGGTGAAGTGGGTGGTGCCGATCATCACCGCCTGGGCCTCTCGCGCGCCCGGCGCCTGCTTCACGAGCTCGGCGAGGGCGCGGGTGATGCCGGAGGTGACGTCGGGCGTGGTGGGGGTCTTGACCCCGGCGGCCACCGCGTCCTCCTCGAGCAGGACCGCGTCGGTGTTGGTGCCGCCCACGTCGATGCCGATGCGCCGTCTCACGCGAACACCGAGCGGAAGTCGAGGTCGTAGCCGAAGGCGCGGGGGCCGACGTGCTCGATGCCTTTCGGGGTGAGCAGGATCGGGGGCGCGGGCAGGGCGATGACGGTCACCCGCTGGCCGTAGCGCAGCAGCTCGGTGCCGATCGCGTCGCCCGCGACGGTGTCGAGCACGCAGATGAGATCGGGCGTCATCACCCGCGGCACGTCGTCGAGCCAGCCCACCGCGAACTCGTTCTGGAAGGCGAGCTTGAAGGTGTGGCCGCGGAAGGCGTCGAGCCCCTCGATGGTCGCGGTGCCGCGCAGGAAGCCCTCGGTGGTGCGGCGGGCGATGTCGTGGATCTTGCCGCTGAAGATCTTGATGCCGGCCTCCACCTCGAGCACCGCCTCGATCGGGTCGCGATGGGCCCGCCGCGCGGCCTGCACCGCCCGGCCGATGCCGATGGCCTTGGTGGTGGAGCCCAGGATCGCGCACTCCTTGATCTCCTTGCCGGTGCGCGGGGCCTTGCAGGTGGAGGCGATCGAGCCGACCTCCACGCAGGCCTTCCGGCTGATCCGCTCCATCCACTTCCAGCTCGCCGCGCGGGCCACCACCACCGCGTTGTCCCGCACGTCGGCCAGGGTCAGCGGGTACATCTTGAGGTCGTGGATGGCGAAGCTCGTCATCTGGGCCTCGGGGAACGCGCGTCCCATGCAGTCGCCGTCGATGACCGGCAGGTCGAGCATCGCGGCGGCCATGAACGGCTGGATGGAGTTCCCGCCGCCGATCTCGAGCGACATCACCGCGCGGAACTTCCGCCCGAGGTACTCCTCCATCATGGTGACGGCCAGGGCCATGGTCTTGGGATCGGTGAGGCGCTCCTGGCCGACGAGCGGCGCGCCCATGTTCGACACCACCGCCACCAGGTCGTCGTCGGCCAGCTCGGAGGCGTCCATGAGCCGGCACACCACGCCCCGGCGGTAGAGCTGACGCATGTTCAGCAGCGCCAGGTAGGGGCTGCCGCCCCCGCCGGTGCCCAGGATCCAGGCGCCGATCGCCAGGCTCTCGATCTCCTCCGCGGCCACCGGTCTCATCGCATCAGGTCGCTCTCATCAGAAGCCGGTGAACTCCTCGAGCCCCATGAAGCGCGCGATGCCGAGGACCAGCACCAGGGCCACCCCGATGGCGAAGGCGGACACCGCGGCCGCGGTGGGGTCGAAGGAGTACTTGAGATAGGCGAAGAGCTCGATGGGGAGCGGGGTGAGCTTCGCGCTGGTCAGGAAGAGCGAGAGCGTGAAGTTGTCGAAGGAGATCGCGAAGGCGAAGATCGCGCCCGCCACCACGCCCGGCTTGATCACCCCCAGGGTGATCTCGAAGAACGCGCGCACCGGGTGGGCCCCCAGGCTCTGGGCCGCTTCCTCCAGCGCGAGGTCGAAGTGGGTGAGGGTGGCGGTGACGGTGCGGATCACGTAGGGGGTGGTCACCACGATGTGGCCGATCAGCAGCGCCCCGTAGGAGGCGTGCATGTTCAGCAGCGTGTAGAACTGGAGCAGCGCCACCCCGGTGAGGATCTGCGGCAGCAGGAGCGGCGAGGTGACGAAGGCGTTCAGCAGGTCCCGGCCGCGGAAGCGCCCGCGCACCAGCACGACCGCGGCGGCGGTGCCGACCACGGTGGAGGCGAGCGCGGTCCACCCCGCGAGCTCGGTGGAGAGCCAGAGGGCCTGCATGAACTCGCGCCGCTGGAAGAAGTTGGCGAACCACTTGAGCGAGAAGCCCTGGGGCGGGAACGTGAAGTAGTTGCCCGCGTTGAACGCGGCCAGCACCACCACCACCATCGGGAGCAGCAGAAAGGCGTAGACCAGCCCCACCACCGAGCGGAGCATCATACGATCCCGCGAAGCGCGCGCTCGGTGACCTTGATGTAGACCGCGATCAGGGCCACCGAGATCACCAGCAGCACGAAGGCGTTCGCGGCCCCGAACGGCCAGTCGAACACCGAGAGCACCTGCTCGTAGACCACCATCGGCAGCACGTGCACCTTGAAGCCGCCGACCAGGATCGGCACCACGAACGAGCTGATCGCCAGGGAGAAGACGAGCAGGGACCCCGCGAGGATGCCGGGCAGGGAGAGCGGCAGGGTCACCTCGAAGAAGGCCCGGCGCGGCGAGGCGCCCAGGGTCTGCGACGCCTCGATGAGCTGGGGCTCGATGCGCTTCAGCACGCCGGTGAGCGACAGCACCATGAACGGCAGAAAGACGTGCACCAGCGCGAGGGTGACGCCGAACTTGTTGTACATGAGGGGCAGCGGCTTCGCGATCCAGCCGTGCTGCACGAGGGTGGCGTTGATGAGGCCGCGGTCGGCGAGCAGGATCATCCAGCCGTAGCAGCGGATGACGATGCCGACCAGCAGCGGGGAGAGGATGAACACGATCAGCAGCGGCTTCCACCGTGAGCGGGTCAGGGCCAGGTGGTAGGCCAGCGGATAGCCGAGGATGAGCGCGGCCACCGTGGTGAGCACCCCGAGCCACAGGGTGTCGGCGAGTACGCTCAGGTAGTAGGCGTCGGTGAAGAAGCGGACGTAGTGGTGCGCGGTGAAGGCCCACTCGAGCTGGCCGAAGGACTGGCGCGAGAGGCTGATGGCGAACATGAGCACGAGGGGGGCCGCGAAGAACACCATCAGCAGGAGCACGTAGGGCCCCAGCAGCAGGAGGCGGGCGCCGCGGGTCACGGGTCAGCGGCCGAGCAGCTCCGCAGCCACGCGGGCCACGAGCAGGTTCGCCACCAGGGTGGGCGCGCCGGTCAGCGCGGCGATCTCGTCGCGCGTCTTGCGGCGGAAGCCGATGCAGTCCATGACCACCAGGCCCGCGCTCCCGGCGCGCAGCGCGTCGGCGGCGCGGCGGACCGCGGCGGGGTCGTTCTCCTCGTAGGGGGAGAGCGGCGCCACGTGCGCGTCGAAGCCCGAGGCGCGCCAGCGGGCGATGGTCTGCGGCACGTGGCGCTCGGACGGGGTCAGCACGCCCAGGCGCCCGGGAAAGACCATCGCGCGGAGGAGGCCCAGCAGGAGCTGCTGCGGCTCGAGGAACGGGCGGCGCGCGGCGAGCTTCGGGAACTCGCCGGTGCACAGCAGCACGTTCAGCGCGACGCCGTCGCCTTCGAGCGCGGCGATCTTCGCCTCGATGCGCGCGATCATCTTGCTCTTGCCGACGAACACCGACGAGCCGTCGGCCAGCCGCGTGACGAGGATCTCGTCGTCGCCCTCGGGGGCGAGCGGCGCGATCTGCTCGCGGGTGAGCCCGTCGAGCGCGCCCGCCTCGACGATCTCCACGTCGCCGCCCAGGATCGCCGCCATGTCCGGCACCACGTCGCTGCGCGGGGCCTGTCCCACCGTGATCAAGCCGACCTTGGTCATGCGCGTTCCTCCTCTATCATGCGGGCGTCCGCGGCGGCCCAGCCGGCGCGCACGCGGGCGCCGGCCGCGAAGCGCACCTCGCCCAGCTCCACGGCCTGTAGCTCGAGCCCGGCCTCGGATTTCAGGATGTAGCGCACCGTCTCGCCCTGGTAGACCACGTGGGCCACCGTCATCGAGAGCACCGTGTCCAGGGCGGCGGCGGGATCCAGGCGGATCCGCTCCGGGCGCAGGGCCACCGCGACGGCGGCGCCCGCCGGGGCCGCGCCGGTGGCCGCGAGGGTCGCTCCGCCGCAGGCCACCGTGTTCGCCCCCGCGGCGCGGCCGCTCAGCAGATTGATGTTGCCGATGAAGCCGGCCACGAACGCGGTCGCGGGCGTCTCGTAGAGCCCGCGCGGCGGCGCCACCTGCTCGATCCGCCCGCGGTGCATCACCGCGATGCGGTCGGACATGGTGAGCGCCTCCTCCTGATCGTGCGTCACGTAGATCGTGGTGATGCCGACCTCGCGCTGCAGGCGCTTGAGCTCGATCTTCATGTGGTCGCGCAGCTTCTTGTCGAGCGCGCCCAGCGGCTCGTCCAGCAGGAGCACCGACGGCCGCGTGACGAGCGCCCGGGCCAGCGCCACCCGCTGCTGCTCGCCGCCCGAGAGCTGGCTCGGGTAGCGCCCCCCGTGGCCGGGGAGCCGGACGAGCGCCAGGGCCTCCGCCACGCGCCGGCCGATCTCCGCCCGGTCCACTCGCTGCATGCGCAGGCCGAAGCCCACGTTCTGCGCGACGGTGCGGTGCGGGAAGAGCGCGTAGTGCTGGAACACCATCCCCACGCGCCGGAGGTGCGGGGGCACCCCGGTCACGTCGGCACCGTTGATCGCCACGCGGCCCGCGTCCGGCGTCACGAAGCCGGCCACCGAGCGCA
>DATFGS010000365.1:0-3459 GCA_035249225.1 Candidatus Methylomirabilota bacterium
GCGGTCTCTCCCAGGTCGAAGATCTTGTCGATCATCTCGGCTTCGGTGACCGTGACGTCGGCCTCCTCGGGCTCCATCTGCAGCAGCAGCTTGAGCTCCTCGCGCGAGACGAACTGGCGGGCGCCGGTGGGCTCGCGGCCGACCAGGGCGAGCGCGCGGCCGACCAGGGCGTTGGCGCCCCAGGTGAGCGGGGCCAGGATCTTGCCCAGCACCTCCACCACCGGGAACAGGACGAGGATCAACCCGGTCGCGCGCTCGCGGGCCACCGCCTTCGGGATCACCTCGCCGAAGACGAGCATGAGCGGGGTCAGGGCCGCGGTCACCAAGAGGGCCGCCCCGCCGCCCACCACCGGGATGAGGGCCCAGGTCGCCACGCTGGACGCGGTGATGTGGGCGATGGTGACGCCCATCATCGCGGTGGACAGGAGCCGCTCCGGGCTCCGGAACGCCTCCAGATACCGGATGGCGGTCCGGTGCCCGCCCTCCGCCATGTGGCGCAGGCGGAGGCGGTTGGCCGCGATGAACGACATCTCGGCCGCCGAGAAGAGGGCGGTCACCAGCAGGGAGAGCCCGATGACCCAGACGTAGATCACGTGGCCTCCGGGGGTCGGGCGACCTCGGGAAGGACGACGAGCACCTCGAGCACGCGGGTACGCTCCACCCTCTCCACCGAGACGCGGACCCCGTCCTCGGTCTCCTTCTTCTCGCCACGGTTGGGCACCCGGCCGAAGAGGTCGAGCACCCAGCCCCCCACCGTGTCGAAGGCCTCGTCGGGGATCTCGAGGCCGGTCGCCGCGTTCAGCTCGTGGATGGGCAGGCGCCCGGAGATCCGGAAGCTACGCGGGCCGACGCGCTGGATCAGGCGCTCGTCCTCGTCGTACTCGTCGCGGATCTCGCCGACCAGCTCCTCGAGCAGGTCCTCGAGGCTCACGAGGCCCGCGGTGCCACCGTACTCGTCCACCACGATGGCCAGGTGGAGCTTCTTGGCCTGGAACTCGCGCAGCAGCGCGTCGGCCCGCTTCGACTCCGGCACGAAGTAGGGCGGGTGGAGATGCGCGCGGAGCTCGAAGGTGGGCGGCAGCCCCATCAGATGCGGCAGCAGGTCCTTGATGTAGAGCACCCCTACGATCTGGTCGATCGTCTCCTCGAAGACCGGGACGCGGGAGTGGAGCTGCTCGCGCAGCACCGGCAGGATCTCCCCCGGCGGCATCGACACGTCGAGGCAGAACATGTCCGGACGCGGCACCATCACCTCGCGCACCAGGGTGTCCTCCAGCTCGAACACCTTGTGGATCATCTCGCGCTCGGTGCGATCCACCACGCCCTCGCGGGCGCCCACGTCCACCAGCGTGCGCAGCTCCTCCTCGGAGATCTCGGGCTGCCCGACCTGCCGCTCGGACCCGACCAGGCGGAGGGTGACCGCGGTGAAGGCGCCGAGGCCCACCCGGATCGGCTTCAGCAGGACCGAGAGCCACGCCACCGGCCGGTTCACCCAGCTCGCGAACCGCAGGGGGTGCTCGACCGCCAGGGTCATGGGCAGCACCTCGCCGAATACGGTGAGGAGGAACACCATGGCGCCGATGGCGATCGGCAGGCCCTTGCCGCCGAAGACCTGCTCCGCGATGGCCGCCGCGAGGGCGGAGGCCCCGATGTTCACCACCGTGATGCCGACGAGGAGCGTGACCAGCAGCTCGTTGGGGTGCGCGAGCAGGGGCGCGAGCGGGCCGGGCGTCTTGCCCTGCTGCTCGGCCAGCTCCTTCAGCCGCGTCCGGCCCAGCGAGAAGTACGCGGCCTCGGCGCCGGAGAGCAGCGCGGAGAGGAGCAGCAGGATCCCGAGGAGGATCAGCTCGGGGAAGACCCGGCTATCCACGGAAGTGCTCGAAGCCGCCGCGCATCGGGACCGGCGCGCCGTCGGCGTCGGTGAAGATGATCTCGCCCGCCGTCCCCTCGATCCGCCCGACCACGGTGAGGGCGGTGCCGGTCGCCTCGGCGAGGCCCGCGACGAGGCGGTCGGCCGCGGCGGGGTCGCAGGTGAGCAGGAGCTCGTAGTCCTCGCCGCCGCTCACCGCCCACTCGCGCGCGTCGCTCCCGAGCGCGTGGCCGGTCTCGCGCGCCGCGGCCGAGACCGGGACGCGATCGAGCCGAACGCGGGCGCCCACCCCGCTCTCCCGGCACACGTGGGCGAGGTCGGTGGCGAGGCCGTCGGAGCAGTCCATCATCGCGTGGACGCCGGGCGCCTGGCCCAGCCAGCGTCCCTCCGCGACGCGCGCGCGGGGCCGGAGGTGCGCCCGCGTGATCTCGGCGAGCCGCGCGGCGGCCAGGCCCGCGTCGCGGGCGCGGTCGAGGCCGATCTCGAGCGCGTGGAGGCCGGCGGCCGAGCCGCCCAGGCTGCCCGTCACCGCGACCGCGTCTCCCGCGCGGGCGTGCGAGCGAAGACGCGGCTCGCCCGGATGGACCCCGAGGAGGGTGACGTTCACCATCCAGCCGCCCGGCGAGGTCGACGTGTCGCCGCCGACGACGGTCACGCCGTGCGGCGCGGCGGCTTCCGCCATGCCCGCGTAGAACGCGTCCACCGCCTCGACGTCCGTCGCCGCCGGCAGGGCCAGCGCGACCAGCGCCCACCGCGGGATGCCGCCCATCGCCGCGATGTCGGAGAGGTTGACCGCGAGGGCCTTCCAGCCGATGTCGGAGGGGGCCGCCGAGACGCGCCGGAAGTGGACGTCCTCGATCAGCAGATCGGTGGTGGCGAGCAGCTTGTGCCCGGCCGGCACCGCGAGGACCGCGGTGTCGTCGCCGATGCCGACCTCGACTCCGGGCGCGGTTCCGGCGGCGGCGCTCCGCCGGATGCGACGGATCAGACCGCGCTCGCCCAGCCCGCCCAGGCCCACCCGTTCGGGCGGCTCCGCGTTCATGCCGGGGCGGCGGCCGGCGTCAGCGCCAGGAAGTTCGCCAGCAGCGCCTTGCCCTGGCTCGTCAGGATGGACTCGGGATGGAACTGCACACCCTCCACGGGATAGCGACGATGGCGCAGGCCCATGATCTCGCCGTCGTCCGCGCGGGCCGTGATCTCGAGGTCGGCGGGCAGGCCCGCTTCCAGCACGACCAGGGAGTGGTAGCGCGTCGCCTCGAACCCGGGCGGCAGGCCGCGGAAGACACCCCGCCCGTCGTGCGTGATCGGCGACGTCTTGCCGTGCATCTGCCGGCGCGCCCGCGCCACCGTGCCCCCGAAGGCCTGGCCGATCGCCTGGTGTCCGAGGCAGACGCCCAGGATCGGCACCTGGGCGTGGAAGCGGCGGATCAGGGCGAGCGAGATGCCCGCGCCGTCGGGTTGGCCGGGACCCGGGGAGATGACGATCCCCCCGGGGGCCATCGCCTCGACCTCGTCCACGGCGAGCGCGTCGTTGCGGGCGACGCGCATGCGCGCCCCGAGCTCGCCCAGGTACTGGACCAGGTTGTAAG
>DATFGS010000366.1:0-6129 GCA_035249225.1 Candidatus Methylomirabilota bacterium
CATCGACTGCCCTCCGTCCCTCGGGATACTGACCCTGAACGCGCTGGCCGCCGCCGAGTCCGCCCTGGTCCCTCTGCAGTGCGAGTACTACGCCATGGAGGGGCTCGCCCATATCATCCGAACCATCGGCCTGGTACACGAGCGCCTCAATCCGAACCTGAAGGTCGAGGGGGTTGTCCTTACGATGTTCGATGGGCGGACCAGTCTGGCCGGGCAGGTCCGGGCCGAAGCGCAACGGCATCTCGGCAAGCAGGTCATGACGACCATAATACCGCGAAATATAAGGCTTAGCGAGGCACCGAGCCATGGAAAGCCCATCATGCTCTATGACCTCAAGTCGGCCGGCTCCACGGCCTATCTCGATCTCGCCAGAGAGGTGATCTCCCATGGTTAACCGTCAGCATGGCCTCGGGCGCGGGTTGGGTGCCCTGCTCTCGTCCTCCCCTACCCCCGGCGCCCAGGAGCCCGCGACCGCTGTCGCGGTCGAGCTGCCCATTGACGCGATCACGCCAAACCCGAAGCAGCCAAGAAAAGACTTTGATGACAAGGCATTACGGGATCTATCCGCATCTTTGACGCAGAGCGGCGTACTTCAGCCGGTGGTAGTGCGGCGAGTCGGCGACGGCTATCAGCTGGTCGTCGGCGAGCGTCGCTGGCGTGCGGCCAAGCTGGCTGGACTCACCCGGATTCCCGCGGTCATTCGTGAGGCTACTGACGCTCAGAGCCTCGAGCTGGCGCTGGTCGAGAACCTGCTCCGCGAGGATCTGAATCCGATGGAAGAGGCGGAGGCCTATCAGCGCCTGCTCGCCGAGTTCGGATGGACCCAGGAAGAGCTGGCCCAGCGCGTTCAGCGCGACCGGAGCAGCATCGCCAACTGCCTGCGGCTGCTCAAGCTCTCGGAGGTCATCCAGGCGGATCTGCGCGCGGGCCGACTCACGATGGGGCACGCGCGTGCGCTGCTCTCCCTCGCCTCCCCCGCCGATCAGCTCCGGCTCCGCGAGGAGATCCTGGCGCACTCCTGGTCGGTCCGCACCACGGAGGAAGGGGTGCAGGCCCGGCGCGCCAAGCCGCCACGGCGCCCGCTCCGGCGCTCGCCCGACCTGGCCGCGGTGGAAGACGCGCTTCGCGTCGCGCTCGCCACGCGCGTGCGGCTGGTGGGCAACGAGCGCGCGGGCCGGATCGAGATCGCCTACTCGACGCGCGAGGAGCTCGACCGGCTCGCCGAGCTGATCACCGCGCGGCCGCGGTAAGATCGGACGCATGCGCGAGCGGATCGTCGTCGGGTTGAGCGGCGGCGTGGACTCCTCCGTCGCGGCCGCGCTCCTCGTCGAGCAAGGCTTCGACGTGATCGGCGTCACGCTGCGCGTCTGGCCGTGGCGCGAGCCGGAGGGCCCGACGAAGAAGTTCGGGAGCTGCTGCTCGCCCGCGACGGTGGACGACGCGCGCGCGGTCGCGCGGCGCCTGGCGATTCCGTACTACCTCCTCAACTCGGAGCGCGAGTTCGAGCACGCGGTGATCGAACCCTTCGCGCGCGAGTACGCGGCGGGGCGCACGCCGGTGCCGTGCGTGGCGTGCAATCGCGAGGTGAAGTTCGGCTCGCTCGCGCAGCGCGCCCGCGCGTGGGACGCGGCCGCCGTCGCGACGGGCCACTACGCGCGCATCACGCGCGATCCCGTCTCGGGGCGCGTCCTGCTCTGGCGCGGCCGCGACGCGCGCAAGGACCAGTCCGACTTCCTCTGGCCGCTCACGCAGGCGCAGCTCGCGGCCGCGCGCTTCCCGGTGGGCGATCTCACCAAGGACGCGGTGCGCGAGAAGGCCCGCGCCATCGGGCTCGTGACCGCGAACAAGCCCGAGAGCCAGGAGATCTGCTTCATTCCGGACGACGACTACCGCGGCTTTCTCCGGCGCCGGGTTCCGGAGGCCTTCGTCCCCGGGCCGATCCTGGACGGGCAGGGGACGGTGCTGGGCCGCCACGCCGGACTCGCGAATTACACGATCGGCCAGCGGCGCGGGCTTGGCCTGGCCTCGTCGCGGCCGCTGTACGTGACCGCGCTCGACCCGTCCCGGAACGCGGTGGTCGTGGGGGGGGCCGACGACGGGGGGGTGGAGTCGCTCCGGGCCGAGCAGGTGAACCTCATCAGCGTGCCGGCCCTGACCGGGCCGCTGGCGGTGGCGGCCAAGATCCGGCACACCCACGAGCCCGCGGCGGCGACCATCGAGCCCCTCACGGACGGCGGGGTCCTGGTCCGGTTCGAGCGGCCCCAGCGGGCCCCGGCGCCCGGCCAGTCGGTGGTGTTTTACCAGGGCGATCTGGTGGTGGGCGGGGGCGTGATCTCGCGGCCGGAAGCCCCTTGACAGTTTTCCCGCCCGCGTGATACTCGTGTACCGTTTGTTCCTTCTTTCACAAAAGCGCTAGCCGGAGAACTCACCATGATTCGCGTACTCGCCATTGCTGCGCTTCTGCTCGGGCTGGTGCCGGCGGCGGCGCTGGCCTCCGAGGGTGGAGGCGGCCTCATCAACCTGGACCGGTCGATCATCATCCAGGGCATCAACTTCTTCCTCCTGCTGCTGATCCTGGGCAAGCTGCTGTACAAGCCGCTCCTGGCCAAGATGGAGGAGCGCACCCAGGCCATCCGCAAGTCGCTCGAGGAAGCCCAGGCCGCGCGGGGCGAGGCCCAGCGCGAGCGCGAGGAGCACGCGGCGAAGCTCCAGTCCGCGTACGCGGAGGCGCAGGCCATCCGGGCCACCGCGCTCAAGGAAGCGGCCGAGGAGCAGCGCCGGCTCGTGGAAGGGGCGCGCGCGGAGGCCGGCCGGCTGGTGGAGTCGGCGCGGAACGAGATGGCCCAGGAGGTGACCCGCGCGCGGCAGCAGCTCCGCCAGGAAGTGGTCGACCTCGCCATCACCGCGGCGGAGCGGCTGATCCGCAAGAGCCTCCGCGACGAGGATCACCGCCGCATCGTGCAGGACGCGATCGGCCGGGTGGACAAGGTCAACTAGCCCGTGCGCTCCCACGAGCGGACCGCGCGGCGTTACGCCAAGGCCCTGTTCGACGTGGCGCGCGAAGCCGGCGCGACCGAGGCGATCGGGCAGGAGCTGGAGCAGGCGGCCGCGGTCTGCACCGGCGACCCCGCGGCCCACGACGTGTTGACCCGCCCGTGGATCAAGCCCGCGGATCGCCGCGGGGTGGCGGTCGCGATCGCGCAGAAGGTCGGCGCGCGCAAGCTCGTGCAGGATTTCGTGGGCCTCGTGGCCGATCGCGGGCGCGCCGACCATCTCTCCGAGATCGTCACCGCGTACCGGACGCTCGTGGACGCCGAGTTCGGCCGCACCCGCGCCCAGGTGCGGACCGCGGTCGCCCTGACCGACGGAGAGAAGCGGCAGCTCTCCGGCAAGCTCGAGCAGGCGCTCGGCACCCGCATCATCCTGGAAGAGCAGGTCGACGCCACGCTCCTGGGCGGGTTCGTCGCGCAGGTCGGCAGCCTCATTCTCGACGGCAGTCTCGACGGGCAGCTCGCGCGCATGCGCCAGCGGCTCGCAAGGGGATAGCACATGATCAAGGCGGAAGAGATCAGCGACATCATCAAGCGTCAGCTCCAGGGCTACGAGGCCGAGATCGACCTCAAGGAAGCGGGACGCGTGATCGAGGTCGGCGACGGCATCGCGCGCATCTACGGGCTCGAGAAGGCGATCGCGGGCGAGCTGCTCGAGTTCCCCGGCGACGTGTTCGGTCTCGTGCTCAACCTGGAAGCCGACAACGTGGGCGCGGTGCTCCTCGGCGACGACACCAAGATCAAGGAAGGCGACCCGGTCACGCGCACCAAGCGCATCGCGCAGGTGCCGGTCGGCGAGGCCCTGGTGGGCCGCGTGGTCAACGCGCTCGGCCAGCCGGTGGACGGCAAGGGCCCGATCGACGCCAAGGAGTTCCGGGCGATCGAGCGCTACGCGCCCGGGGTGGTGGACCGCCGCTCGGTGAA
This sequence comes from Candidatus Methylomirabilota bacterium, assembly GCA_035249225.1. Classification (GTDB taxonomy): domain Bacteria; phylum Methylomirabilota; class Methylomirabilia; order Rokubacteriales; family CSP1-6; genus CAMLFJ01. Next base: position 3,975 of record DATFGS010000366.1, read on the forward strand.
AGAGCCGCTCCAGACCGGGATCAAGTCGATCGACGCGATGATCCCGATCGGCCGCGGCCAGCGCGAGCTGATCATCGGCGACCGCGGCACCGGCAAGACCGCCATCGGGGTGGACACGATCATCAACCAGAAGGGGCAGGGGGTCTTCTGCTTCTATGTGGCCATCGGCCAGAAGCGCTCGACGGTCGCCCAGGTGGTGAAGGTGCTCGAGGACACCGGGGCGATGGCCTACACGACGGTGGTGGTCGCCTCCGCGTCCGAGTCGGCGCCGCTGCAGTACATCGCGCCCTACGCGGGCTGCGCGATGGGCGAGTACTTCCGCGACTCCGGCCGCCACGCCCTCTGCATCTACGACGACCTGTCCAAGCACGCGACCGCATACCGCCAGCTCTCGCTGCTCCTGCGGCGGCCCCCGGGCCGCGAGGCGTATCCGGGCGACGTGTTCTACCTCCACTCGCGGCTGCTCGAGCGCGCGGCCAAGCTGAACGACGAGCTGAAGGGCGGCTCGCTCACCGCGCTGCCGATCATCGAGACCCAGCTCGGCGACGTGTCGGCCTACATCCCGACCAACGTCATCTCGATCACCGACGGCCAGATCTTCCTCGAGTCCGACCTCTTCTACGGCGGCATCCGACCCGCGGTCAACGTGGGCATCTCGGTCTCGCGGGTGGGCGGCTCCGCCCAGATCAAGGCGATGCGGCAGATCGCGGGCAAGCTGCGCCTCGACCTCGCCCAGTACCGCGAGCTCGCCGCCTTCGCCCAGTTCGGCTCCGACCTGGACCGGGCCACCCAGCTCCAGCTCGCGCGCGGCCAGCGCATGGTCGAGCTGCTCAAGCAGGGCCAGTACTCGCCGCAGTCGGTCGAGCGGCAGATCGCGATCATCTTCGCGGGCACCCAGGGCCTGATCGACGACATGCCGGTGGACCAGATCCGCGAGTTCGAGACGTTCCTCTTCGAGTTCCTCGATCGCCGGCACGCGCAGGTGCTCGCCGACATCGCGAGCAAGAAGGAGCTGACCGACGAGCTCCGCGCGGCGCTGGCCGCCGCGATCAACGCGGCGAAGGCCGACTTCATGGCCTCGCGGGGTATCAAGGCCGCCTAGGGACGGATCGCCATGGCCACCCTCCGCGACATCCGCCGGCGGATCCGGTCCGTCGAATCCACCCAGAAGATCACGCGCGCCATGAAGCTGGTGGCGGCCTCGAAGCTGCGCCGCGCCCAGGAGCGCATCGTCTCCGCGCGGCCGTACGCGGTGAAGATGGCCGAGCTGCTGTCCAGCCTGGTCCGGCGCGCGGAGGGCGAGGCGCACCCGCTCCTGGCGCGCCGGCCCGCCACCCGCAAGCGCCTCGTCATCATCACCGCGGACAAGGGACTGTGCGGGGCGTTCAACTCGAACATCCTGCGGGCCTCGCTCGCGTTCCTGCGAGAGCAGGGCGAGACGAGCGTCACGCTGGTGGTGGTGGGCAAGAAGGCGCGGGACTTCTACCGCCGCCGGCAGTGGGAGGTCAAGTCGGAGATGCTGGGCTTCTTCGACCGCCTGGCCTACTCCCACGCCGAGGAGCTGGCGGGCGGCCTCATGCAGGAGTACCTGGGCGGCGAGATGGACGAGGTCCATCTCATGTACAACGAGTTCCGCTCGGTGGCGGTGCAGCGCGTGAAGCGGGAGCAGCTGCTGCCCATCGAGTCGGCGGCGGCGTCCGAAGGGGCGGGCGGCACGGAGGGCGCGACGGGCGACTACATCTACGAGCCGAGCCCGGAGGCCATCCTGGCCGCGCTGCTGCCGCGCCACGTGACCACCCAGGTGTACCGCGCGCTGATGGAATCGGTGGCGGGCGAGTACGGCGCCCGGATGACCGCGATGGAAGCCGCCACCAAGAACGCCAAGGAGATGATCAGCGTGCTGTCGATCCAGTACAACAAGGCACGCCAGGAGCGGATCACCAAGGAGCTCCTGGACATCGTCGGCGGCGCCGAAGCGCTGCGACAGTCCGTCGAAGCCTAGAGCACAAAACCGAGCCAAGGAGCACGGGATGAACCAGGGCAAGATCGTTCAGGTGATCGGGCCGGTCGTGGATGTGGAGTTCGAGCCCGGCAAGCTGCCTCCCATCTACAGCGCGCTCGAGGTGCCCGGCGCGGGGAGCACCGACGTCTTCGC
>DATFGS010000367.1:0-2504 GCA_035249225.1 Candidatus Methylomirabilota bacterium
CGCGCGCCTCGAGCGCGCGCACGGTCGCGCGCGCGGCGGCCGATGAACGGTGATAGCCGACCGCGACGTCGGCGCCCGACTCCGCGAGCGCGAGCGCGATCTCGCGCCCGAGGCGGACCGCGCCTCCGGTCACGAGCGCGACCCGGCCGGTCAGTTCCTTGACTTGCCCAGGGCCGTGTGATCTCATCGATCCGACATGTCGGGTAGTTTCCGCAACTGGATGAAGGTTCGGTTCATCACCGGACTGTTCTCCACCGTTCCCGCGATCGCCACGGCCTGGCTCCTGTGGGTGTTCTGGAACGCGATCGACGACTTCTTCTCTCCGGTGTACACCCAGATCCTCGGCCGTCGCATCCCCGGCCTGGGCTTTCTCACCGCGGTCGTCATCATCTTCATCATGGGCACGATCGCCCGCAACGTGGTCGGCCGGCGCATCCTGTCCCGAATCGAGCGCCTGTTCGAGCACGTGCCGATCTTCCGCAGCATCTATCCCTCCGTGAAGCAGCTCCTCGAGTCCTTCTCGCCCCAGCAGCGCAACTCCTTCAAGGCGGTGGTGCTCGCCGAGCATCCCCGCAAGGGCGAGTATGTCTTCGGCTTCGTCACCTCCGAGCTGCTGCTCGACGGCGGCGTCGAGGGCAAGCGCGCCATGGTGACCGTGTTCGTCCCCACCAACAACCTCTATCTCGGGGACGTGATCGTGGTCGCGAAAGAGGAGACGCTGCCCACCGGCCTCACCGTGGAGGAAGGCATCCGCATCATCCTCTCCGCGGGCACCGCCACGCCGCCCCGGCTGCCCCGCGAGCGGCTCTGATCACCGGGCCGGCGGCGACCCCGCCAGCCAGGCCCCGATCGCTTCACCCAGCGGATAGAGCTTCCCGAAGAAGAAGTGGTCCGCCCCCTCGATGATCCGCTCCTCGGCCGACGTGATCGTGGCCAGGCGGTGGAGCGCCTTCACCGGGCAGTAGGAATCCGCGGTGCCGGCCACGAGGAGCAGGCGCCCGGGGCCCGCCTGCAGGAAGTCGAGATCGTACATCCCGAGCGGCGGGGCGATCAGCCCGAGGGGCGTGTCCGGGCTGGTCGGCCGGGTCGCCCGGGCCGCCATCGCGGCGCCGAACGAGTAGCCCATGACGCCGACCTGCTGCCCGGCGGGTAGGTGGGTCGCGAGCGCCGTCATCGCCGCTCTCACGTCCTCCTGCTCGCCCTGGCCCTTGTCGTGGGCCCCTTCCGAGGCGCCCGCCCCGCGGAAGTTGAAGCGGAGCGTGGCGTACCCGGCGGCCTGCGCGACCTCCGACGCCCGGATGACCACGGGGTTGTCCATGTCGCCCCCGTAGAGGGGATGGGGGTGGCAGACGACGAAGCCTCCCCTGGGGCTGGCGACGGCCCCGAGCCGGGCCTCCAGCGCGGGTCCGTCGGGGACGCGGATGGTGAGGGCTTCGTCCATAGGAATTCCGACCTTAGGGTGTCCGGCGGGAATATTCAAGGGCCAGCCCGCGTCACAGCCTACGAGGTATACTTTCGATGATGCCGAGCCTCGGATGTCTCTGGAATCGCCCCCGCCTCGAACGTCTGGTGGACGGCGCCCTCGGCCCTCGCGCCGGCCGGTGGGCCAGCGCTCACGCCGCCCGCTGCGCGCGCTGCGGGGGCGAGGTGGAGCATCTCACCCGGATCCGCCAGCTGGTCCAGAGCGTGGCGCCCGACGTGGCCGACCCCGACTGGGCCGGGTTCTGGCCCGCGGTCCGGGCCGGCATCGCCCGCGAGGCGCCCCGGCCGGTCCGCGAATCCTGGTGGCTGCCCTACTGGAAGCCGGTCTGGGGCCATCCGCGGGTCGCGCTGGGCAGCCTCATGGTCTCGAGCCTCGCGCTCGCCCTGGTATTCTGGCCCGGCGCGCCGGTGACCCTGGCCGCCCCGGTGGTGGTGCAGGAGGTGTCGTCCGCCGATCCGGACCGCAGCGTGATGGTGTACTCGAGCCCGGACGACGACGTGACGGTGATCTGGGTCTTCAACCCCGCGGAGCAGGACGAGCAGTCGTAGCGCTTCGCGCTAGTCCTTCAAGCTGGCCAGCCGCTCCTTCGCCAGCGGGGCTTCTTCCGATTGCGGAAAGTGGTCGACCAGATACTGCAGCCGTGCCTGGGCGAGCGCGGTCTGCTTGAGCTCCACGAGGGCGAGGGCCTCCTTGTAGAGCGCGGTCGGCACCTTGCTCCCCCGCGGGTAGGCGACGACGACCTTCCGGAATTCCTGCACCGCCTGCTCGAGGTTCTCCCGGGCCTTCTCGGGCTGCGCCGCGGTGGCGCGCGCCATGCTGAAGTAGGCCTCCCCGATCCAGTACTGCGAGCTGTCGGCCAGCGGGGAGTCAGGGAAGCGCCGCAGGAAATCGCGGAAGCCCGACACCGCCAGCGGATAGAGCCCCTTGCTGAAGTCGAGATAGGCCGCCTGGTAGCTCTCCTCCGCGCTCGCGCCGCCCGACCGGGCCGGCGGGGGCACCGCCGCGACCGACGGCGCGGGAG
>DATFGS010000368.1:0-3248 GCA_035249225.1 Candidatus Methylomirabilota bacterium
GGATCCAGCTCGAGAACGTGCGCGTGCTCGAGCGGAACCTGCAGCTGCTCGTCGAGTACTTCCACGGGAACTCGCCTGATGGGCAGTTCTACAAGAAGCGCGTCGACTATCTCGGACTCGGGGCGCACTTCCACTTCTAGCCGCTCGTTCGGGCGGGCGCGGGGGGCAGGGGTTGGCCTACGACCCGCTGTTTCATTTTGTTGCGCGAGGTTTCTGGCTGGCCGTCGCAGGGGCTAGCGGGTCAGGGCGAGGATCAGGTCCTTGGCCGCGGGGTGGGTGGCCAGGAGGGTGGCGCGGGGGACGGTTTCGTAGTCGGCGTAGTCGAAGCCGGGGGCGACGGTGGTGCCGAGGAGGGCGTAGTGGTGGCGGCCACCGCGGAGCAGGCGGGCGCCTTGCCAGATGTGGCGGGGGACGACGACCTGGGGGCGCTGGCCGGCTTCGAGGTCGGGGCCGATCACGGTGATCCGGTGGGAGCCGTCAGGGTGGAGGTGGAGCATCTCGACGGGGTCGCCCAGGTAGAAGTGGAAGACCTCGTCGGAGGCGAGGCGGTGCATCGCCGAGAAGGTGTCGGGGGTCAGCAGGTAGTAGATCGCGGTGCCGGCGGCACGGGCCGCGTCGTAGTGAGACGGGAGGGCGTCGGCGGGGATCCGGTCGGCGCTCCGGTAGGTCTCGGTGAAGTAGCCGCCCTCGACCGGGTGCGGGACCAGGCCGAGGATTCGCCGCAGTGCCTCGACGGTGAGCATGGCGCATTGTAAGATACGGCCCATGACACGCCTACGACGCATCATGCACGCCACGGATTTCTCGCGCGCCTCGACCGCGGCGCTGAAGCGCGCGATCGCGATGGCCAAGGCCAATCGGGCTCAGCTCATCGTCGCGCACGTGATGACGCCGCCCTCCCTGGTGCTGCCCGGCGAGGGGTACATCTCCCCGAGCCTCTACGAGAGCCTCGAGGCCTCGACGCGCGCCCAGGCGCAGAAGCGTCTCGGCGCGATCGTGGCGGGGGCGAAGAAGGCGGGTGCGCGCGCGAGCGGGCTCCTGCTGGAGGGCGTCCCGAGCGAGCGCGTCGCGCGGGCGGCGCGGGCCAGGAAGGCGGACCTGCTCGTGATCGGCACCCACGGGCGGACCGGTCTCGCCAAGCTCTTCCTGGGCAGCGTGGCGACACGGATCCTCGCGAGCGCGCCGTGCCCCGTGCTGACCGTGCGGGGGCGGTGACCGCGGTGGCCGCTGCCTCGATCACCGCGGACTCGAAGATCAACGACGTGCTCGCGAAGCATCCCGGCACCGCGCCGGTGTTCACGCAGGGCCGTCGCCTCTACGTGGATCAGCGGAACGACCTCTACGCGCGCTTCCCCGGCCTGAGCATCGGCGACTTCGCGCGCCAGAACGGCATGGCCGTCGGCCCGCTGCTGGCCCAGCTCAACGCGCTCGCCGAGTCGGAGGCCGCGGCCCGCGCGGCCGGGTCGCGCGGAGCGGAGGACGCGCGCCCCGGGCAGTTCTCGCTGACGCTCGGCTACACGTGCAGCCACCGCCCCAAGGACGACGCCGCCCCCGACAGCGTCTCCGTCGTCGCCGTGCAGTCGGCTCACGGCCCCGAGTAGCGCGCCTGAGCCCGGAGCAGCCGGTCTCGGGGGCTCCGCCGGCCTCCGACCGATCGCAGTGGGGCAAGGGGAGCGCCGCCCCGGAAGAGATCCGGTTCCTGCAGGGCCCCCAGCCCCGCACTGTCGAGCTGGCGCGCGCGGTCCGGATCTTCTGGGAGTTCCTGCGCGGCTTCCGCGCGCTGCACTTCGTCGGGCCCTGCGTGACCGTGTTCGGCTCCGCCCGCTTCAAGGCCGACCATCCCTACTACGAGCTGGGGCGCGAGGTGGGGGCCCGGCTCGCGCGCCGGGGATTCACGGTCATGACCGGCGGCGGGCCCGGCATCATGGAGGCGGCCAACCGCGGGGCCAAGGAGGTCGGCGGGCGCTCGATCGGCTGCAACATCGAGCTGCCGCACGAGCAGCGGCCGAATCCCTACGTGGACCGCTTCGTCACCTTCCGCCACTTCTACGTCCGCAAGGTCATGCTGGTGAAGTACTCCTACGCCTTCATCGCGCTGCCCGGCGGGTTCGGGACGCTCGACGAGATGTTCGAGATCGCCACGCTCGTGCAGACCGGCAAGGTCCGCGAGTTCCCCCTCGTGCTCATGGGCCGCGAGTACTGGCGCCCGCTCACCGACTTCGTGCGCAACCGGCTGCTGGTGGAGGGCACCATCGATCCGGGCGACGAGCAGCGGCTGCAGGTGACGGACTCTCCCGAGGAGGCGGTGGAGCTGGTGGCGGGCGTGGCGATGCGGCGGTTCGGCCTCGGCTACGGGCCCCGGGCGCGCCGGCGCTGGTACCTCGGGGAGTAGGCTCGAATGCTTGACCCCCATCCGGCCCCTTGCTAGCGTAGCGACGCTGCATGCCGACCACACGGCCGACCCAGAACTGGAGATCATCCATGAAGACCTGGTCCATTCGCCTCCTCGCTGCCCTCTTCCTGAGCATCGTCGCGATCGGTCCGCCGCCCGCCGCGCTCGCGCAGGCCCCGATCAAGATCGGCCTCGTGCAGGGCTTCACCGGCCCGCTCGAGGTCTACGCCAAGCAGGCGAAGCGCGGGTTCGAGCTGGGGCTCGACTACGCCACCGGCGGCAAGAAGGAGCTGCTCGGCCGCAAGATCGTGGTCCTCGAGGAGGACGACCAGCTCAAGCCGGACGTGGCCAAGCAGAAGGTCACCAAGCTCTACGCCGACGACAAGGTCGACCTGGTGGTGGGCACCACGTCGAGCGCGGCGGCTCTCGCGGTGCTGCCGGTGGCCGCCGAGTTCAAGAAGGTCCTCATCGTGGAGCCGGCGGTGGCGGACAGCATCACCGGCGAGAACTGGAACCGCTACGTGTTCCGCACCGGGCGCAACTCCACCCAGGATGCCATCGCCAACGCGCTGGCGGTGGCCCGTCCGGGCGTGGCCATCGCCACCATCGCCCAGGACTACGCCTTCGGGCGCGACGGGGTGGCGGCCTACAAGGCGGCGGTGGAGAAGGCGGGCGCGCAGGTCGTCCACGAGGAGTACACGCCCACCACCGCGACCGACTTCACCGCGCCGATCCAGAAGATCATCGGGGCGCTCAAGGACCGCTCGGGTCCCAAGTACGTGTTCGTGATCTGGGCCGGCAAGGGTGGTCCCTTCCCGCAGCTGGTCGACAACCGCCTCGACAAGTACGGCATCAC
>DATFGS010000369.1:0-6347 GCA_035249225.1 Candidatus Methylomirabilota bacterium
TCGCTAGCCCTCATGTCGAATCACCTCTCGGAATCGCCGACAATCCTCTCCGCGCGGCGGACTAGTTCAACCCCGACCTCGGAAGCCCACTTGTTGTAGACCGGACGGGTCTTCTGCCGAAACGCATGAAGTTCAACCGGCGAGAGCTGGACCACCTCCATCCCATAGAGCTGTTGCAGGGTCGTGGGCAGCGTCATGTCGCGATCCAGCCCTTCCCGCGCTTCTCTTTTCTGCACCGCCATGATCTCCTCTCCGACCTTCCGAACGATGGCCCGATCCTCGGCGCCTATGTTCATCCACGTCTTGGCACTGACCGCCAAGATCAAGGGATCGATTGCATAGTGCCATAAGGTGACGTGCCTCTGATTCTCCCAGAGCCTGTACGGGATGATGAGCGCGAGCGGGTTCTCCTGTCCGTCCACTGTACTTTGGTGGAAGGCGGTCAGGGCTTCGCCCCAGTTCATACTGACTGGGTTTGCGCCGAGCGCGCGGAAGACTTCGATGCAGATCGGAACGCCGACCACGCGCACCTTCAGGCCTTGGAGATCCTGTGGCCGTCGAACTGAGCGCTTCGAGTTCGTCAACTCACGGAAGCCATTCTCGCCCCAAGCGATTGGCACGACGCCCTTCTGATCGATCAGCTTGAGCAGGCGCGAACCTGGGTCGCCCGCCTGCACCGCATCGAGAGCGCCGTAGTTAGGGAACATGAACGGCATGGAGAACAGATTCAGCTCCTTGACCTGCGGAGACCAATTGATAGTCGAGCCTAGGGCGAAGTCAGCTCCGCCTTGCTGCAAGAGGTGAAACTCGGTCGTTTGCTGGTCTGCGAAGAGCTGGCCGTTGAAGTAGCTCTTGATCTGAATGCGTCCCGCCGTTCGATGCCTCACGGCATCAGCAAATCTGATCGCCGCTCGGCCCCAGGCGGTCTCCTGATTCACCACGACGGACATCTTGAACTCGGGCTTGTAGCCACCCTGTGCCTCGGCGGCGAGCGGTGCGGCGAGGAGGCTGCCGCTCAATCCTCTGAGGAACGCTCGACGATTCATAGCCGCTTTCCCCCGAGGTAGATCTCCACCGCGATGATGAAGACCAACGCCTCGATCTTCTCCGCCCGTGAGAGCCGACTCCATGCCACGCCGTCCCCGCCTGACCGCGTGAGCGTCTCCTGCAGCAGCGGATAACCGTCTCGACCGCCGCCTCCGCGCCATGTCGGCAAGAACGCGTGGAATTCCGGGCCGTCCCGCCGCTACCGGGGCAGCCAATCCCTGAGCGGCTTCACGATCGCGCCCGCCTTGACCAGGCCCTCGCGCACCGCGGCCACGATCTTGTCCGAGCCCGGGCTGTCGCCGTGGATGCAGATGGTCTCGACCTTGGCGTCGATCACCTTGCCGGTGATCGTGCGCACCTTGCCCTCCATGGCCATGCGCACGGCCTGGTCGGCGGCCTTGGCCGGATCCGTGATCAGCGCGTCCTTGCCGAGCTTGCGGGTGACGAGCTGGCCGTCGTCGGCGTAGACCCGGTCCGCGAAGCCCTCGGCCGCGATCCGGATGCCCTTCACCTTGCGGGCCTCCGCGTCGTACTTCGTCATGGCCATGGTCATCAGGATGATCTGGGGATCCAGCTCCAGGACCTGCTCCGCGCTGGCGCGGCCGAGCGGGAGGTTCTCCTCGAACATGTGGTACTGGATGCCGTGCGCCTTGACGTGCTGGATCCGGGTGCCCGCGGCCTGGGCGAAGGCGGCGAGCGCGCCGACCTGGTAGCGGTGGATGTCCTTCAGCTCGGCCGGGGAGACGTCCATGCGGCGCCGACCGAAGCCCATCAGGTCGGGCAGACCCGGGTGGGCCCCCACCGCGACGCCGTGCTGGATGGCCAGCTCCACGGTCCGGCGCATCACGTGCGGGTCGCCGCCGTGGAAGCCGCAGGCGATGTTGGCCGAGGTGATGTTGGGCATCACCTCCTCGTCGTGACCGAGCGTCCAGCGGCCGTAGCTCTCTCCCATGTCGCAGTTGATGTCGATGTGGACGGGCTGGCTCATAGCTTGGGCAAGACCTCCTTGGCGATCCGCTCGACCTGCTCGGGTTGATAGCGGTACGGGATCAGGATAATCCGATGCACGCCGGTTTTCACGTGGGCGCGCAGCTGCTCGACGCACTGGGCCACCGACCCGTGGACGGCGTGGTCGATGGTGGACTCGCTCCAGGCCGCGGTGTCCCACTCGGTGGAGAGCCACTGGCGCATGTCCGTGGTGGTCTCCTCCCGGGAGCGGCCCACGTACACCGCGAGCTGGTTGGTGGCGGTGAGGGTGGCGGGGTCGCGGCCGGCCTCGCGGGCGAAGGCCTTCACCTTCTCCCACGACTTGGTGAAGCTCTCCGGGGTGTAGAAGTAGGTGAGCCAGCCGTCGCCGACCGTGCCCGCCCGCTTCAGCACCGCGTCCACGTAGCCGCCGATGAGCACGGGTGGTCGGGGCCGCTGCGCGGTGCGGGGGACCATCACCGCCTCGCGGAGGTTGAACTCGTCCACCTTGAGCGTCACGCGGTCCTGCGTCCAGAGGCGCATCAGGATGTCGAGGTTGCGCTCGAAGTGCCGGCCGCGCTGCTTGAACGGCACCCCGACCGCGTCGAACTCGCGCGCGTACCAGCCCGCGGCGACGCCCAGGACCAGCCGGCCGCCCGAGATCACGTCGAGGCTGCCGAGGGCCTTGGCCGCCACCACCGGGTTGCGCAGCGGCAGCACGAGCACCCCGGTGCCCAGCTTGATCTTCCGCGTGCGCGCCGCCACCGCGCCCAGCATCGTGATGGAGTCCACGATCGGGAACGAGGGCTCCACGCCCAGCAGGACGTGATCCCACGCCCAGAGCGACTCGAAGCCGAGCGCCTCGGCCCGCTCCGAGTAGGCGTAGAGGCCCTGGATGTCCGGCACCTCGCCGGGTCCCACGAAGTTGCGAATCGCCAGGCCGAAGTCGGTCATTGGGGCCTCTAGCCGATGAACTGTCGTTTGGGGTCGAGCATGCGCAGGATGGACAGCTCCTCGTCGGTGGGCGGCTTCGTCGTCGTCAGCTCGGGGCTCACCAGCACCTCGAAGCCGGTGTGCTCGCGGACCTGCTCCACGGTGGCTCCGGGGTGCAGCGCCAGGAGCTGCATGCGGCGGCTCTCCGGGTGGAAGCCGAAGATGCCGAGCGTGGTGACCACCCGGGAGACCCCGCCGAAGCGCAGGCCGGCGCGCCGGCGGGCATCCCCGCCGTCCAGATAGCCCGGGCTCGTGATGAAGTCCACGCGCTCGGTGAAGCGCCGCTTCTCGTGGACGGTGAGGATCATGACCTCGCGGCAGAGCGAGATGATGTCGTTGGCCCCGCCGCTGCCGGGCAGCCGCACTTTCGGCCGCGCGTAGCCGCCGATCGCGCTGGTGTTGAGGTTGCCGTGCCGGTCGATCTGGGCGCCCCCGATGAAGCCCACGTCGAAGAAGCCGCGCTGGGCGAGCAGGAACGCGTCGGTGATGCCGGGCAGCATCTGGGCCCGGTAGGCCGCGCGCATCTCGTTGGTGGAGATCGGCAGCTCGCCCGGCTTCCACGTGGGGCCGATCACGCCGCCCTCGACCATCATGGTCAGCCGCGGGGCGTGGGTGCGCTGGGCCAGCACCGAGGCCATCATGGGGGCCCCGACGCCGGTGAACACGGTGGTGTCGTTGCGGAGCTCGCGGGCCCCCATCACCGCGAGCAGCTCGTTGGCGCTCGCGATCACGAGGTCAGCATCCGGGCGCGGGCGGCCGCGTCCGCCCGGCGCGGCTCGCCGAAGAGGGCCAGGTAGTCCGCGTGGGTCGACGGCGCGTACACGTAGCGCGCGAGGTAGTCGGCCACGCCGGCCGCGCCGCGCGCCAGGATGCCGTCCACGTAGGTCGTGAAGTGCTCGGGCTCGGAGTCGTAGGCGCCGTAGCACTCGTGCGGGTAGGAGCCGTAGGGGACGTGCGCGAGGGCGTCCACCAGGAAGCCGGGAATCACCGTCCGGTCGGGGTGCCGGCGGATCTCGTCCTCGGAGACGATCTCCTCCGCGGTCACCAGCACGGTGGCGGCGGCCCGGGCGATGTCGCCGTCCATGTGCGGGTAGCCGTCGATCTGGCAGTTGCCGAGGCGATCGGCCTTCTGCACGTGGATGAGCGCCACCTCCGGGAACAGCGCGGGCACCGCGTGGAGCGTCTCGCCGGTGTACGGGCACTCGATCGTCTTCGAGCCGCCCACGCCCATGAGGTCCGAGCCCAGCATGGTGAGCGAGGGCAGGAAGGGCACCCCCATGGCGGCGGCGCGGTAGCGCAGGCCGAGCCCGAGGTGGCTCCACTCCTCGAACTCCACGCGCCCGGCCTCGACGAACTCGCGCTGGATGCGCGAGAGGCCCCAGGGCAGGCCGATGCCCATCCACGACGTGACCACCTTGCTCACCGCCCCCGACACCATGCCCCACTCGCCCTCGTAGCACATGAGGTTGCGCGAGAACGTGAGGTTCCTCGGCCGCCGGCGCAGCAGCGCCCAGATCAGCGCCAGCGGGGTGCGGGAGTAGAGGCAGCCGCCGATGGCCAGGTGGTCGCCGTCCCGGACCCGCGCGACCGCGTCCTCGAGCGAGCCGAGCTTGGGCCCCGCGGACTTGGGCTTGGCCTCGAGGCGCTCGCGCGCCGCGACGAAGTCGTACTCGCGGGGCGCGATGGTCACGCGAGCACCTCCCAGGTCTTCTGGTACCGGTCGAGCTGCTCGACGGTGTAGGGATCGAGCGGATGCTCCCGCTCCGGGATGTCCACGTGCTTGGCCTCGCCGCAGAGCGGGGTGGTGAAGTAGCGCTGGCCGGTGTCGTTGAGGATGGTCACCACCGACGGCAGCTCGGGGTGCCGCCGGGCCAGCTTGAGCGCGGCGGCCACGTTGCAGCCGCTCGAGATGCCGCAGAAGAGGCCCTCCTCCCGCGCCAGCCGCCGGGCGATGTCCACGCTCTCCTCGGTGGTGGTGGTGATCACCCCGGTGAGCAGCGAGACGTCCAGGTTGCGCGGGACGAAGCCGTCGCCGATGCCCTCGATGCCGTGGTGGCCCCACGCCCGGCGCGAGAGCAGCGCGCACTCGGCGGGCTCGACCGCGTAGAGCTTCACCTGGGGGTCGCGGCTCCGGAGGTAGCGGCCGACGCCGGTCAGCAGGCCCCCCGAGCCCTGCGAGTCCACGAAGGCGCCGATGCGGCCGCCCGACTGCTCCCACAGCTCGGGGCCGGTGGTGAGGACGTGGGCCTCGACGTTGTCCGGATTGTCGAACTGGCCGGGCACCCAGTAGCGGCCCGGGGCGGCGTCGCGGATCTGGCGCAGCCGGTCGAGCGAGAGATCCACGTCGCTCTCGCCGCCCGGGGTGAAGACCAGCTCGGCCCCGTAGGCGCGCATGATCTTCTTGCGCTCGTCGCTCATGCCCTCCGGCATCACGATGGTGCAGGGGTAGCCCTTCACCGCCGAGACCCAGGCGCAGGCGATGCCGGCGTTGCCGGTCGAGCACTCGAGCACCTGCATGCCCGGCCTGAGGTCGCCCCTGGCCTCCGCCCGCTCGAACATGTGGAGATAGATCCGGTCCTTGAGGCTGCCGGTCGCCCCGTACCACTCCACCTTGACGTAGATCGCGGGCGTCACGTCGCGGGTGATCCGGTTCAGGCGCACGAGCGGGGTGCGGCCCACCGCGGCCGCGATGCCCGGCAGCGCCGCCGCGTAGCGGTCCCAGGGCGTCCGGGTCTCCGCGCTCATGACGTGGCCCCCGCGTGCCCGGGGCGGCGGCGCGTGAACTCGAGCGCGTCCTGCAGCACGTGCTCGGCGTGCGCGCGGGCCAGGCGCTCGCCGCGCTCGGCGTCGCCGGCCAGGACGGCGTCGAAGATCTCGCGGTGCTCGGCCACGCTCGACTCGACCCGATCGGGGAGGTAGAGGGAGCGCAGGCGCAGGACCAGGATCTGGGCGTAGACGTTCTCGAGGAGCCGGCTCAGCACCGGGTTGCGCGCCCCGACCAGGACCCGGTCGTGGAACTCGATGGCCGCGCGCGAGTACTGCTCCATCAGGCCCGCGGCCGCCGCGCGCTCCATCTCCTTCATGGTGGCCTCGAGCGCGGTGCGCGCGTCGTCGTCGAGATTCCGGGCCGCCTGGCGCACCGCGAGGGCTTCCAGCGCGCCGCGGACCGCGAAGAGATCGCGGATCTGGTCGTCGCCGTAATTGAGCACGAAGACCCCGTGACGGGGCACCGTGTTGACCAGTCCCTCGCTCTCCAGCCGCCGCATGGTGTCCCACACCGGGGTGCGGCTCACCCCGAGGTCGCGGCAGATCTGCTCCACGTTCAGCTTGGAGCCGGGCGA
>DATFGS010000370.1:0-9915 GCA_035249225.1 Candidatus Methylomirabilota bacterium
GCGCCCCTCGTCGACCGCGCCCGTGCCGCGCCCGGACGGAGCCGCCGACGGCCGCAACGCGCCGGTCACCGTCGACGCGGACCAGCTCGAGAACATCCAGAAGGAAGGCCTGGTGGTGTTCACCGGCAACGTGGTGGCCACCCAGAACAGCTCCACCCAGTGGGCCGACCGGATGGAGGTCTACCTGGACGACAAGGGCGACCGCATCGTGCGCACCATCTCCACCGGCAACGTGCGCATCATCACCCGGGACTGCCGCAGCGGGACCGCGAAGCGCGCCGAGTACTACGACGCCGAGCAGCGCGTCGTCCTCATCGGCAACGCGCGGGTGTGGCGCGACGACAACGTGGTGACCGGAGAGCGGATCACGATCTACCTCGCGGAGGACCGCAGCGTGGTGGAGGGCGGCCAGCAGGAGCGCGTGAAGGCGGTCTTCTACCCCAAGAATCAGGACGAGGCGGCCCAACCCAAGGCCCCGGCGGGCCAGTGCTCATGATGAGGCGTTCGTGGAAGGGCTGATCGCCCAGGGGCTGCGCAAGCGGTTCCGGAGCCGCGTGGTGGTGAATCGCGTGAGCCTCGACATCCATCCCGGCGAGGTGGTGGGGCTGCTCGGGCCCAACGGCGCGGGCAAGACCACGTCGTTCTACATGATCGTGGGCCTCCTGCGGCCCGACGGCGGCCGCATCTTCCTCGAGGGCCAGGACGTCACCGAGTTGCCGATGTACAAGCGCTGCCGGCTCGGGATGGGCTACCTGCCGCAGGAGTCCTCGGTGTTCCGCAAGCTCACCGTCGAGGAGAACCTGCTCGCGATCCTGGAGACCCTCGACCTCTCGCACCAGGAGCGGATGACGCGGCTCGCGGAGCTGCTCGCCGAGCTCGACCTGACCCGCCTCGCCCAGCACAAGGCCTACACCCTCTCCGGCGGCGAGCGACGACGGCTCGAGATCACGCGGGCGCTCGTCACCAGCCCGCGCTACCTGCTGCTCGACGAGCCGTTCACCGGCATCGATCCGATCGCGATCGGCGACATCCAGGAGATCGTGGCCCGGCTGAAGGAGCGCGGCATCGGGGTGCTCATCACCGACCACAACGTGCGGGAGACGCTCGCCATCACCGACCGCGCCTACATCCTCTACGACGGTCGGATCCTCGCCTCCGGCACCGCGACCGAGCTGGCCAACAACTCGAAGGCCCGGGAGATCTACCTGGGCGAGAAGTTCTCGCTATGAAACTCGTCCAGCGGATGAGTCAGCGGGTCGTCATGACCCCCCTGCTGCAGCAGGCGATCCAGCTCCTCCAGCTCTCCACCCTCGAGCTCGAGCAGGTGGTGCGCAAGGAGCTCGAGGAGAATCCGCTCCTCGAGGAGGTGCCGGTCGAGAACGCGGAGACCCCGGAGAACCCGGACGCCTCCGCGGCGGCCACCACCGCCGAGGCTCCCGCGACCGCGGAGGCCACCGCCGCGCTCGATACGCCCTCGAAGGAGACGTCCTCGGTCGACAGCGAGAAGGCCGACGACCTGCCCTTCGATCTCTCGTCCGCGGTCTTCGACGACCACGGCGACGAGCGGACCCCGGTGTCGATGGAGGAGCGGGACGAGCTGCCCTTCGAGAACCTCGGCCGCAGCGACACGTCGCTGGGCGAGCACCTGATGGAGCAGCTCCGGCTCGGCACCGACGACAAGGACGTCCTGCGCATCGGCGAGGCCATCATCGGCAACCTGGACGAGGACGGCTACTTGCGGGCCGACGTGGGCGAGATCGCGTCGGGCATGGGGGCCAGCCCCGAGGCGGTGGAGGCCGCGCTCAAGCTCATCCACGCCTTCGACCCCCCGGGGGTGGCGGCGCGGAGCGTGCAGGAGTGCCTGCTGCTGCAGCTCACCGCGGACGCGGAGCCCGACCCGGTCTCGGTGGAGATCGTGGAGCGCCACTTCGAGGACCTGGAGCGGCGGCGCTACGCGGAGATCGCGCGGGCGCTCAAGCTGCCGCTCGAGCGGGTGATGGAGTCGATCGAGGAGATCCAGAGCCTCGAGCCCAAGCCGGGCCGGCGCTTCTCGATCAACGACTCCCGCTACGTGGTGCCGGACGTCACCATCCAGAAGGTGGGCGACGATTACGTGGTCATCCTGAACGAGGAAGGCATCCCGCGCCTGCGGGTCAACTCGCTCTACCGCTCGCTGCTGCGGCGGTCGGGGGACGAGGCCAAGCAATATGTAGAACAGAAGCTGCGCTCGGCAGTGTGGCTGATCAAGAGCGTGGAGCAGCGGCAGCGCACGCTCCGGAAGGTGGCCCAGAGCCTGGTGAACTTCCAGCGCGACTTCCTCGACAAGGGCCTGACCCACCTGCGCCCGCTCGCCCTGCGCGACGTGGGCGACGACATCAGCATGCACGAGTCGACCATCAGCCGGGTGACCACCAACAAGTACGTGCAGACCCCCCAGGGCCTCTTCGAGCTCAAGTTCTTCTTCCACAGCGGCATCGCCTCCGAGAACGGCTCGATGGTCTCCTCGGTGTCGGTCAAGAAGACCATCCGCGACATGGTGGCGGGCGAGGACGGCGGCAAGCCCCTCTCCGACCAGGAGATCGCCCAGTCCCTCCAGGGACAGGGCCTCACCATCGCGCGTCGCACGGTGGCCAAGTACCGCGAGGAGCTCGGCATCATGCCCTCGCACCAGCGGCGGCTCTCGTCCAAGAAGCGCTGAGGCCCCGGTCCATGCAGGTGATCATCAGCACCCGCGGGTTGACCGTCTCCCGGACCTACAAGGACGAGCTCACCCGGAAGCTCGCCAAGCTCGAGCCCCTGGTGCCCGCCCTCGTCGCGACGCGGGCGGTCCTCACCAGGGAGAAGCATCGCCGTACCGCGGCGCTGACCCTGCTCGCCCGGCGCCGGGCCTTCCGCAGCCGGGAGACCGCCCCCGACCTCGAGGTGGCGGTCGACCGCGCGGTCCACGCCCTCCGGCGCCAGGTGCGGGAGACGAAGGCGCGCCGCTCCCGTCGCTCCGTCGCCGGACCATCGTGACCGAGCCCGCCGCGGCCCAGCCGATCCGCTTCGTCATCATCACCGGGCTCTCCGGGGCGGGGAAGAGCTACGCGATCAAGTGCCTCGAGGACCTGAACTACTTCTGCGTGGACAACCTGCCCACCACCCTGATCCCCACCTTCGCCGAGCTCTGCGCCCAGTCGAGCCGCGGCATCTCGGCCATCGCGCTCGGGGTCGACGTGCGGGAGGGCGAGTACCTCGCCAACATGGTGGGCACGCTGGAGGAGCTGCGCACGCGGGGCCATCGGGTGGACGTCCTCTTCCTGGAGGCCTCGGACGAGTCGCTGGTGCGCCGCTACCACGAGACGCGGCGCCGGCACCCGCTCGCGGGCGAGGGCAACGTGCTCGGCGGCATCCGGGCCGAGCGGAAGGCTCTCGCCCATCTCCGGGAGATCGCCGACCGCATCATCGACACCTCCGCGCTGACCGTGCACCAGCTCAAGGACCAGATGGTGCAGTCCTACGGCCCCCAGACCGCCCGGGGCGGGCTCACGGTCGCGCTGGTGTCCTTCGGCTTCAAGCACGGGGTGCCCTACGACGGCGATCTCGTCTTCGACGTCCGGTTCCTCCCCAACCCGCACTTCGTCGAGAAGCTGCGCCCCCTGGACGGGCGGGACCACGCGGTCGAGGAGTACGTGATGTCGTTCCCGGAGAGCCGGGAGCTGCTCTCGCGGCTCGAGGGGCTGCTCAAGTTCCTCCTGCCGCTCTACGAGCGCGAAGGGAAGGCCTACCTCACGGTCGCGGTGGGCTGCACGGGCGGGCGGCACCGGTCGGTGATGATCGTGGAGGCCCTCCGCTCATTCCTGACCGGTCTCGGCCTGAGTCCGATTGTCAGGCACCGGGACCTGGATCGTGAGTGACGGCCCGCTCCACTTCCTCTTCGGCATCCACAACCATCAGCCCGTCGGCAACTTCGACGGGGTCGTCGACGACGCGGTCCTCCGCGCCTACCATCCGTTCCTGCGGGCCATCGCGGAGACCGGCGCCGGCCTCTCCCTGACCGTCCACTGCTCGGGGGGCCTGCTCGCCACCCTGAAGGAGCGCGCGCGGCCCACCTTCGACCTGCTGGGGCGGCTCGCCGCCGACGGGCAGGTGGAGCTCCTGACCGGCGGCTTCTACGAGCCGATCCTCGCGCTCCTGCCGGACTGGGACAAGGTCGGGCAGATCCAGGCCATGACCCAGTTCATCAAGACGAGCTTCGGGGTGACCGCGCGAGGCATGTGGCTGGCCGAGCGCATCTGGGAGCCCCAGCTCCCGCGCATCCTGCGGGAGGCCGGGGTGGAGTTCGTCCTGGTGGACGACTCGCACTTCGCGCTGGCCGGCCTCGACCCGGAGACGCTCGGCGGCTACTACCTGACCGAGGAGCAGGGGGCCTCGGTCGCGGTATTCCCGATCAACCAGCGGCTGCGCTACCTCGTACCCTTCGCGGACCCCACGGAGAGCGTGCGATACCTCGAAACCCGCCGCGGCGCGGGCGCGGTGACGATGGTGGACGACGGCGAGAAGTTCGGGGTGTGGCCGGGCACCGACCGCCTGGTCTACGGCGAGCGCTGGCTCGCGCGCTTCCTCGACGCCCTGCGCGCCACCCCGTGGCTGCGGGTCTCCACGTTCTCCCGCTTCCTCGACACCGAGCCCCCGGCCGGGCGCGTCTACCTGCCGACCGCGGCCTACACCGAGATGGGCGAGTGGGCCCTGCCGCCCGCCGCCGCCGCCGAGCTGCACGACGCGCGCGCCCGCCTCGCCGCGCTGCCCGACGGCGAGCGGCTCTCCCGCCTGCTGCGCGGCGGCTTCTTCCGGAACTTCCTGGTCAAGTACCCGGAGGTCGGCGACGCCTACTGGAAGATGACCCGCCTCTCGCGCCGTGTGCACGAGGGCCTCACCGCGCGCCCGCGCGATCCGCGGCTGCTCGCGGCCCGCGAGCGGCTGTGGCAGGGGCAGGCCAACGACGCGTACTGGCACGGGGTGTTCGGCGGCTGCTACCTCCCGCACCTCCGCCGCGCAGTCAAGTCGGCGCTGATCGGCTGCGAGCGGCGCCTCGAGGGCCCGGGCAAGCCGCTGGGGCTCGACTGCGTGCGCGCGGACATCGACGGCGACGGGGTGGCCGAGGTGGTGGTGCGCACCCGCTGGCTCGGCCTGACCGTGCGCCCGGCCCGCGGCGGCTCGCTCACCGAGCTGCTGTGGCTTGGGGGCGAGATGGATGTCGCCGACGTGCTCACGCGCCGCCCCGAAGCCTACCACCGGCAGGTGGCGGAGCGGCCGTCCGACGCGGCGGCCGGAGACGTGAAGACGATCCACTCGGCCCCCGCGGTGAAGGAGGCGGGGCTGACCGCGCTGCTCCGCTACGACCGCTTCCGGCGCGCCTCCCTGCTCGACGGGCTCTTCCCCCCGGAGGGCGAGCTCGATCCGCTCGATCCGTGGGACGCAGCGCGGCTGGTGGTGGGCGAACGCCCGCTCGATCACGAGGTGAAGACCTCGCCGCGCGAGGTGGCGCTGCGGTGCTCGCTGCAGCGCCCCAACGGCCTGCCGATGGCCCTGCAGAAGTCGGTGGTGGCCATGGCGGACGATCCCGCGGTGACCGTGACCTATCGCGTGCGCTGGGAGGGCGAGGAGGCGCTGGTGGCGCGGTGGGCGGTGCAGTGGAACCTGACCCTGAGCGCGGGTGACGCGCCCGGCCGCTACTACCGCGTGGCGGGCCGCCCGTCGCTCGGCAGCCGCGGACGCCTCCCCGCGGTGCACGGCCTCGCCATGGTGGACGAGTGGCTCGGCTGTGAGCTGGCGCTCCGGTGGGCGAATCCCGCCGACGTCGCGTGGGCGCCGGTGGAGACGGTATCGCTGTCCGAGACCGGCTTCGAGCGCATCTACCAGGGCTCGGCGCTGCTGTTCGCGTGGCCGCTCCGGCTTCAGCCCGGGCAGACGTGGGAGGCGTCGGCGCGTGTCGCGATCGGCGAAACCGCCGCCGGATCGGCGGAAATCCGGGATACCCCTTGAGAGGCGCCCGCCGGGCATGATAGTGTCACGTACCCGCGGTCGATCGAGTCGAGAGCACGAGGAGGCAGGGCGGATGGCGCGTGAGGAGTACCTGTTCACGTCGGAATCGGTGACCGAAGGGCATCCGGACAAGATCGCCGATCAGGTCTCGGACGCGGTCCTGGACGCGATCCTCACCCAGGATCCGACCGGCCGGGTGGCCTGCGAGACGCTCCTCACCACGGGCCTCGTGGTGGTGGCGGGCGAGATCACCACCTCGTGCTACGTGGACATCCCGAAGGTCGCCCGCGAGACCATCCGGGAGGTCGGCTACACGCGCGCCAAGTTCGGCTTCGACTACGAGACGTGCGGGGTCATCACCGCGATCGACGAGCAGTCGGGCGACATCGCGATGGGCGTGGACAAGCTCGGGGCGGGCGACCAGGGCCTCATGTTCGGCTACGCCTGCACCGAGACCGAGGAGCTGATGCCGCTGCCCATCATGCTGGCCCACAAGCTCTGCCAGCGGCTCACCCACGTCCGCAAGAGCGGGGCGATCGACTACCTCCGCCCGGACGGCAAGAGCCAGGTCTCGGTCCGCTACGTCGACGGCAAGCCGGTGGGGGTGGAGACGGTGGTCATCTCCACGCAGCACGGCCCGGACGCCGGGCTGTCGAAGATCCGCGAGGAGATGATCGAGCAGGTGGTGCTGCCGACCATCCCCCGGCACCTGATCGACCCCAAGCGGATCACCTACCACATCAATCCCACCGGTCGCTTCGTGACCGGCGGCCCCATGGGCGACACCGGGCTGACCGGCCGCAAGATCATCGTGGATACCTACGGCGGCTCCTGCCCTCACGGGGGCGGTGCGTTCTCGGGCAAGGACCCGACGAAGGTGGACCGCTCCGCCTGTTACATGGCGCGCCACGTGGCCAAGAACATCGTGGCCGCGGGGCTGGCCGAGCGCGCGCAGGTGCAGGTGGCGTACGCCATCGGCGTGGCGGATCCGGTCTCGATCATGGTGGAGACCTACGGGACCGGCAAGGTGCCGAACTCCAAGCTCGAGCAGATGATCCGGAAGCACTTCGACTTCACGCCCTCCGGGATCATCAAGTACCTGGACCTGCGGCGCCCGTTCTACCGCAAGACGGCGGCCTACGGCCACTTCGGGCGCAACGAGCCCGAGTTCACGTGGGAGCGGACGAACCGCGCCAAGGACCTTCGCGACGACGCCGGCGTGTGACGCCGGACCCGTCGGTAATGCGCGCGTGAGCCCCACCTCGACCGTGCCCCTGCGACTGCGCCAGCTCACCGCCGCGCTGGAGACATAGGACCCCTTGGCCCAGACGCCCCCGGGCGGTCGAGTCACGCCCCTGCGGCGCCCCCGGCTGGGGCTCTGGCTCCTGCTGGGCTTCATCCTGCTGAGCCTGCTCGGCCAGGCGGTCCCCCTCTACACGGACTGGCTGTGGTTCCAGGAGGTGGGCTTCACCACCGTCTTCACCACGCGCCTGCAGCTCTCCGGCTGGCTCTTCCTCGGGCTCGGCGCGGCGGTCTTCGTCTTCCTCTTCGTCAACCTGTCGGTGGCCGCGCGCACCGCGCCGCCGGACGTGCTCTGGGAGCTCGAGGACCAGCTCGGGTTGCCCGGCCGCGCGATCCTCGAGCCGCTCGTCCGGCGGCTGCTCCTGCCGGTCATCGCGGTGATCTCCTTCTTCGCGGGAGCTCGCGCCACCGGGGCGTGGGCCACCGTGCTCGAGTACGCGAACCGGACCCCGTTCAACCAGACGGATCCGCTCTTCGGCCGCGATCTCGGCTTCTACTTCTTCGTGCTGCCGTTCTGGCGGCTCCTCTACACGTGGTCCACCGCGCTGGTGGCCGGCACCCTGGTCCTGGTCGCCGCGGTCTACGTGCTGCAGCGCAGCCTCGTGCTCACCGCGCGCGGCCCGCGCCTCGCCGCGGGGGCGCGCACGCACCTGCTCGGCCTGGCCGCGCTGCTCCTGCTCCTGCGCGGCGTCGGCTTCTGGCTCGACCGGTTCGACCTGCTGTACGCGCCCCGCGGCTTCGTGTTCGGGGCCTCCTACAGCGACGTGCACGCCTCCCTGCCGGTGCTCCAGTGGCTGATCGCGCTCGCGGTGCTCTGCGCGGCCGCGTGCGTCTTCCAGATGTTCCGGCCGGGCTGGCGCTTCCTGGTGGCGGGGCTGGTGGTGCTGGTGGTGCTGTGGGTCGCGGGGCTGGGCATCGCGCCCGCGCTGCTCCAGAGCTACCGGGTCAAGCCCAACGAGCTGGTCTACGAGCGGCCCTACATCGAGAACAACATCCGGATGACCCGGCAGGCCTACTCGCTCGACCGGGTGGCCGAGAAGGACTTCGCGGCGGAGGACAACCTGACCCCCGCCGCGCTCGAGCGCAACAACCTCACGATCAAGAACATCCGGCTCTGGGACCACCGGCCGCTGCTGACCACCTACGGCAAGCTGCAGGAGATCCGGACCTACTACAAGTTTCGCGACGTGGACGTGGGGCGCTACACCCTCAACGGCGAGTACCGGCAGGTGACCCTGTCCGCGCGCGAGCTCTCGTACCGCGACCTCCCGAGCCGGGGCTGGATCAACGAGCACCTGACCTACACCCACGGCTACGGGCTGGTGGCGGGGCCGGTCAACCGGATCAGCCCGGAAGGCCTCCCCGAGTTCTTCACCAAGGACATTCCGCCGGCGGTGACGGGCGGCCTGCCGAAGATCACGCGGCCCGAGATCTACTACGGCGAGATCGGCAACGAGTACGTGTTCGTGCGCACGCGCTCGCAGGAGCTGGACTACCCGTCGGGCGACCAGAACGTCTACACCCGCTACGAGGGCCGCGGCGGGATCCCGGTCAACTCGCTGATCCGCAAGGCGGCCTTCGCGGCGCGCTTCGGGGCCCTGAACGTGCTGCTGTCGAACGACCTCACGCCCGAGAGCCGCGTGATGATCTACCGCGACATCGGCGCGCGCGTGCAGGAGGCGGCGCCGTTCCTCAAGTTCGATCGCGACCCCTACCTGGTCATCGCGGCCGACGGCCATCTCGTGTGGATGATCGACGGCTACACCACCAGCGACCGCTATCCCTACGCGACGCCGGTGCGGGGCTTCAACTACATCCGCAACTCGGTGAAGGCGACGGTCGACACCTTCCACGGGACGGTGACCTACTACATCGCCGATCCCGAGGACCCGATCATCCGCACCTACGCCAAGGCGTTCCCGGGCCTGCTCAAGCCCCTCGCCGACATGCCCCGGGACCTGCAGGCGCACATCCGCTACCCGGAGGATCTCTTCGCGGTGCAGGCGCGGATGTTCGCGACGTATCACATGCAGGATCCCCAGGTCTTCTACAACAAGGAGGATCTCTGGGTCATCCCGCGCCTGCCGCAGGAGGGGCGCGACCGCGAGATGGAGCCGTACTTCATGATCATGCGGCTGCCCGACGAGCCCAAGGAGGAGTTCGTCCTGCTCTCCGGCTTCAATCCGAGCGGCCGCGACAACATGATCGCGCTGCTGGTGGCCCGGATGGATCCGCCCCGGTACGGCGGCCTCATCGCCTACCAGTTCCCGAAGCAGAAGCTCGTCTTCGGGCCCCGGAACATCCAGGCGCGGATCAACCAGGACCCGGTCATCTCCCAGCAGATCGCGCTGTGGAACCAGCAGGGCTCGCGGGTGATCACCGGTAGCCTCCTCGCGATCCCCATCGACCAGTCGCTGATCTACGTGCAGCCGCTCTACCTGGCCGCCGCCGAGCAAGGCGCGCTGCCCGAGCTGCGCCGGGTGGTGGTGGCCTACGGCAACCAGATCGCGATGGAGGCGACGCTCGAGGCCGCGCTCGCGCGGATCTTCGGCGGGCGCGTGCGGGGCGACGAGCCGCCCGGCCGGCCCG
>DATFGS010000371.1:0-13269 GCA_035249225.1 Candidatus Methylomirabilota bacterium
TGCGGCCGCCGCGCCCACCCCGACGGCGACCGCGGCCGCCACGGCGGCCACCGCGGCCCTCGCGGGGCGCCGCCGTCTCGGGCGCGGGCGCCTCCTCGGCGGCAGGGGTCACGCCGGAGAGATTCCGGTACGACAGGCGCCGATACTCCACGCCCAGCACCGCCGCGACGTCGCCGACCGCGTCGAAGGCGCGATCGTCCGAGATGATCTCGATGAGGTCGCCGGGCCGGCCGCCGCCGAGCCAGACGCCCGCGCTGACCGCGATGCGGAGGTCGCTCCAGTCCCGCACGCCGGTCGAGGGCGCGCTGTGGACGAGCTGGGCGCCGCGCCGGGCGAGGAGCCGCGCGCTGTCGGCGCCGATGACGCGCCAGTTGCCCACCGCGATGAGGTCCACGCGGCGGTCGGCGCGGTCGATCGCGAGGTGGTCGAGCACCCGGCCGATGTGATCGGCCCGGCTCGAGTTCTCCACGTCCACGAAGATCGCGCGCCGTCCGGTCGGCAGCGGGGCGGGTGCCGCCGCCGGCTTCACCCGGCCGGCGAAGGCGCGCTCGGGCGTCGCGGTGCGCACCGCCAGCGCGGTGGTTTCGGGCACCGCCGGCTCGGCGGGGGGTGGGGCGACCCGGGTCCGGGTCGGGTTGCCGGTCTTGGTCTTGACGGGTTTTCGGGATCGACTGGGGCTAGGTCGCTTTTTCTTTGCCATGGCTGTCGAGCCTAGCACTTCCGCGCCGGGCGCGGTCGGTCGAAATCCCGTCTAGGCGAGCATCCGGCCCAGGACGGCACCCTCGACGGCGTCCATCCGGAGGTCCAGGACGGTCGCCACGGTCGGCGCCACGTCGCGGCTCCGGATCGGGCCGAGGGCCACGTCGCGCCGGACCCCCGCGCCGGCGGCCAGGAAGAAGGCCGCGTTGTCATCGTAGGTCGGCCGCTGGCCGTGCGTGCCGAGGTACTTCGGCGCGCCGTGCTCCTCTTCGCCGTCGGCCGCGTCGCCGTAGGAGTAGCCGGGCGCCGCCTCGAACATCACGTCGGCCACCTGGTGGTGCTCGCCGGGCGTCGGCAGGCCGAGCGCGCCGTACTCCGCGGCGGTCCACACGCCGCTGACCCCTTCCAGGGCCGCGATCTCGCGGGCGAGCTGGTGCACCGCGGCGAGGTCGCCGTCGAGCCGGTAGAGCGCGCCCGCGCCGTGGTTCATCACGAAGCGCGCCGCCCGCTGCGCGCCCAGCTTGCGCAGCCGCACGTTCGGGCGGATCTCGCGATGCGAGGGCAGGAAGCCGTGGTCGGACACCACGAGCACGGTGGTGTGATCGAGGCCGGGGTCGGGGAGCGAGTCGAGGAAGCGGCCGATGAGGCCGTCCACGTACTCGAGCGCCCAGTACGCCTCGGGCGAGCGGGGCCCGTGCAGATGCTGGAGGCTGTCCACGCAGAGGAAGTGCAGCAGCAGCAGGGCCGGCTCGTGGCGGCGCGCCGCGTGGGCCGCCACGCGGCCCACCATCTCGTCCTTGAGAAAGCGCTTCGGCAGGAGCGCCCACTCGCCCTGCCGGTGCATCGGGTAGCCGAGCGCGGCGAGCTCTTCCCAGACCGCCCGCGCGGTCTGGGTCTCGAACACGCGCTGGTCCTTGAAGAAGGGCAGGTTGAAGTCCAGCGTGATCGCGTTGCGGGTGGCGGGCCAGTCCACCGCGGCGGTGCGCAGGCCCGCGGCGTGGGCGAGATCGTAGACGGTCGGGGCGCGCAGGAGCGCGGGCGCGTCGTAGACGGGATCGCCGGTGAGATCCTCGGCGGCCCGCGTGTCGCGATTCAGGATGTGGTTGGCCACCACCCCGTGCGCGCGGGGGCTCACCCCGGTGACCAGGCTCACGTGCGTGGGCCACGTCGTGGTGGGGAAGACGGCTTCCATGCCCGACGCGACCGCGCCGCGCTCGGCGAGGCGCCGCAGGCGCGGGAGGCGCGCCTGCGGGTCGGTCCAGTAGAACGCCGCGAAGCCGTCGATGCTGATGACGACGACGCGGCGCTTCACGGTCACGATCTAGGCGGTCGCCGCCGCGGCGGCGGCCCGGGCGCGCGCGCGGTACTTCTCGAGGTTGCCGCCCGACTTGAGCTTGCCGGGCAGCGGGTGCCGGACCACGCGCTCGGCGAGCTGGCCGGCCTCGATCATCGCGTCGAGATCGATGCCGGTGTCCACCCCCAGCTCCTGGCAGAGGAAGACCAGGTCCTCGGTGGTGACGTTGCCGGCCGCGCCCTTGTGGGCCGCGAACGGGCAGCCGCCCAGGCCCGCCACCGCGCTGTCGAAGCGATCCACCCCGACTTCCAGCGCGGCGACCACGTTGGCGATGGCGAGCGCGCGCGTGTCGTGGAGGTGGAGCTTCAGCGGGATCTCGGGCCAGCGCGCGCGGACCGCGCCGACCAGCCGCTTGATCTGCAGCGGGTTCGCCCAGCCCATGGTGTCGGCCAGGCTGATGTTGCCGAGCCGCGAGCCGCAGCCCACCGCCTGCTCCTCCACCTTCTCGATGACCCGGATCACCTGCGCGGGCGTCACGTCCCCCTCGTAGTTGCAGCCGAAGGCCGCCATCACGCCCACGTCGATCCAGTCCATTCCGAGGGCCTGGTAGCGCCGGGCCCAGCCGGGCAGCTCCGCGATCTTCTCGTCCACGCTCCGGTTGGTGTTCTTGCGCGTGAAGGTGTCGGTGGCTGCGACCCCGAACATCGGCCGCAGCGCGAGCGACTCCCGCAGCCGCGCGGCGCGCTCGAGGCCGGCCTCGTTGAGCCAGATCGCCTCGTAGGCCACCCCGGGCGCGCGCTTGATGCCCGCGACCATCTGCTCGGCGTCGGCCATCTGCGGGACCCACTTGGGGCTCACGAAGGACGTGAACTCGATGGTGGAGACGCCGGTGTCGGAGAGCGCGTCCACCAGGGAGATCTTGGCCGCCAGGCTGATGTCGCCCTTCTCGTACTGGAAACCCTCGCGCGGACCCACTTCCTTGATCGTGATGTGGCGCGGCATGTCGCTCATGCGATGACCCTCCGTGACGCGAGCGCGTCGATCTCGTCGGCGGCGAGGCCCAGTTCGCGCAGGACCTCGCGGGTGTGCTCGCCCAGCGTGGGCGCCGGGCGCTGCAGTGTCATGTCGAAGGCGGTGCTGTGTACCGGCAGCTTGGGCAGCTTCGCGGTTCTCCCGCCGGGGAGCGGGGTGTCCAGGAGCTGCCCGGTGGCCCGCAGGTGCGCGTCGTCCAGGAGCTGATCCGGGCGCCGCAGCGGGGCGAAGGGCACCCGGGCCCGCTCGAGCCGCTCGGAGAGCTCCGCGCTGGAATAGCGGAGCATCTCCTCCGCGATGCGGGCGGGGAGCCAGGCCCGCGCGGCGACGCGCTTCGCATTGTCGTCGAGCCGCTCGTCGGCCCGGAGGTCCTTCAGCCCGAACTCGTCGCAGAAGCGGTCCCAGTGGGCGTTGGACGTGATGCCGATGAAGATCTGCTCGCCGTCGGCCGCGGTGAAGAGCTGGTACACGCCCCAGCCCATGCGCGTGCCCTGGCGGATCTCCGGCATCGGCACCGAGGGCTGGCCGGTGGCCGCGTGCTGGGCCAGCCACTGACCGACCCAGAAGACGACGGTCTCGAAGAGCCCCGAAGTGATCTTCTGCCCCCGGCCGGTCTGGGCGCGCTGGTGGAGCGCGGCCAGGACCGCGATCACGCCGTAGGCCGCCGCGCCCACGTCCACGATCGACGCGCCCGCGCGGAGCGGCTGGCCGCGAGGCCCGGTCATGAAGGCCAGGCCGGCCGACATCTGCGCGAGCTCGTCCAGGAAGGGGCGCGCCTCCGACGGGCCGGGAAGGAAGCCCTTCAACGCGAGGTAGATGATGCCCGGATGCACCCGCGCCAGCACGTCGTAGCCCAGGCCCAGTCCCTCGACGGCGCCGTAGGCGAAGTTGTCGATCACCACGTCCGAGCCCGCGACCAGACGCAGGAAGAGGGCCCGGCCGTCCGCCGAGCCCTTGAGATCGATCGCGATCGAGCGCTTGTTGCGGTTCAGGAAGTGGAAGTTGGCCGAGGTGCCGGCCGGCATGCCCCGCGACTGGTCGCCCTCGCCGGGGCGCTCCACCTTGATCACGTCGGCGCCCAGGTCGGCCAGGAGCAGCCCCGCCGAGGGCCCCGCGATGATGTGGCCGAGCTCGAGGACGCGCACGCCCTCGAGCGGAAGCGGGGTGGTCATGACGCGGGCATTGTATCGTAAACGCGAGTGCCCTGGTTGCACGCCCGGGATCGGTCTGATACCGTCGGTCGCGCTGGCAGTTTCACCGACACGAGAGGAGCAACGCGATGCCCACGGAAGCCCGGCGCTGGCTCTGGATCCTGCTGCTGACCGCGGCGAGCGTCTTCGTCACGCTCGGCATGGCGTGCGCCACGCCCTTCGCCGCGCTCGCCACGCTGGCCGCGCTCCACATGAGCCGGCGCGACGGCCTCGCGCTCCTCGGGATCGCCTGGCTCGCCGACCAGGCGGTGGGCTACGGCCTGCTCGGGTATCCGCGCACCGCGAACAGTGTCGCCTGGGGCGTGATCCTGGGCGTTGGCGCATTCGTGGCGCTGCTCGCGGCCCAGGCCCTGGCCGATCGCCTGCGCGACCACGGTGCGATCGCGACCGGCGCGGCCGCGTTCGCGGCGGCGTTCGTAGCCTACGAGGCGGTGCTCGTGGCCGCGACCGCAGTGCTGGCGAGCGGGTCGGAGGCGTTCTCGCTGCCGATCATCGGCTGGGTGCTCCGCGTGAACCTGCTCTCGCTCGCGGGCCTGCTGACCCTCCACCGGCTCGCGGTCTGGATCGGGCTCGTGACGCGGTCCTCGCTCGGAGCGCGGGCGGCCGTCTCCGCCGGCTGACGCCGTGAGCGCCACCGGCAAGCTGGATCGGCCGGGCGGGTCGCTGTACTTCGAGGTCATCGACGCGACCCCGCCGTGGGCCGGGGAGGCGGCGCTGATCGTCTTCCACCACGGCATCGGCGCCACCGCCGACATCTGGGCCGAGTGGCTGCCCTCGCTCCTGGACCGCTACCGCGTCGCCCGCTTCGACATGCTGGGGTTCGGACGGTCGAGCATTCCGGGGCCCGGCTTCGCGTGGTCGCTCGAGGGCCTGATGGAGGACGCGCTCGCGGTCGCGCGCGCCGCGGGCGCCGGGCGCTTCCACTTCGTGGGCGAGTCGGTGGGGGGGACGGTCGGCCTGCTGCTCGGCAGCCGGCGCCCCGACGCCCTGCTGAGCCTGACCGCCTCGAACGCCTCGCACCGCGGCGGCTCGATCCAGCGCGCCCGGGAGTGGCGGGAGTTCATCCGCGCCAACGGGATGGCCAGGTGGGGCGAGATGATGGCCCCGCTGCGCCTCGACCGCGACCGCGTTCCCGAGGCGCAGTACCGCTGGTTCGAGCAGGCCCAGGCCCGATGCGCCCCGGATCCGGTGCTGGACCTGGCGGACGTGCTCATCGGCACGGATCTCTCGCCGGAGCTGGGCCGCATCCCGGTACCCACGCTGCTGCTGGCGCCCGGCCGGAGCCCGTTCGTGCCGCTCGCGGTCATGGAGGCGATGCACGCGGGGATCGCGACCTCGGAGCTCCAGGTCTTCCCGGACGCGCGCCACGGCCTGCCGTGCTCGCACGGCGCGGCGTGCGGCCGGGCCCTGCGCGCCTTCCTCGACCGCCGCGCCGCGTAGCGCGATGCCGGTCTCCCCGGCCGTCGCCGAGACGACGGACGCGCTGCTGGCCGCCCTGCTCGGCGCGCTCGACCGCGTGGAGTGGGCGCAGCGGCAGCTCTTCCCGCCGCGCGCCCTCGAGCTGGCCGATCGCCTGGCGCCGCACGCCGAGCGCCTGACCGGCCCGCTGGGCGCGCTCGAGGCCGCCGCGTGGCCCGACGACCTGCGCCTGCTGCGCGAGCGGCTGGCCCAGGTGACCCGCCAGGCGATCGAGCTGATCGGCGCCTTCACGTCCGCGGCGCGATCCGGCGAGCCGATCGAGCTCTACCGGGCCCTGCGCCGCTTCGCGCCGCTCCAGGAAGCGCTCTACCCGCTCGCGCCGGTGCTGGACCCGGTGAGCCGCTGGTTCCTCGAGCCGGGCCGCCGTGGCGACGACGTGCTGGTCCGGCGCCTGCGCGACGCCACGCTCCGCGACGACGGCGCGCGGGTTGGCGTGCTCCACGCGCACAACGACCACGGCAGCCGCGGCGGGCTCTCGCTCTACGTCCCGGAGACGTGGGAGGCGGGCGGGGTGCCGGCGCCGCTGGTCGTCGCCCTGCATGGCGGCAGCGGCCACGGCCGCGACTATCTGTGGGCCTGGCTGCGGGAGGCGCGCACCCGCGGCGTACTGCTGCTCTCGCCGACCGCGCTCGATCGCACCTGGTCCATCATGGGCGGGGAGGACGTGGACGCGCCGCGGCTCCAGGCTGCCGTCGAGGATGTCGTCGCGCGCTACCACGTGGACCGCTCGCGGGTCCTGCTCACCGGCATGTCCGACGGCGCGACTTACGCGCTGCTCTGCGGGCTCGCCGAGGGCATGCCGTTCACGCACCTCGCGCCGGCGTGTGGCGTGCTCCACCCGTTCCTGCTGGCGCGCGGTGACATCCAGCACGCGCGCGGCCGGCCGATCTACCTGGTGCACGGCGCGCTCGACTGGATGTTCCCCGTGCAGACCGCGCGCATGAGCCGGGACGCGCTCGAGATGGCGGGGGCGCGGGTCGTCTACCGAGAGATCGAGGACCTCTCGCACACGTATCCGCGGGACGAGAACCCGCGGATCCTCGACTGGCTGCTGGGCCCGGTCAGCGCGTAGGGGTCGGCGCCGCGAAGCGGTTGATCGGCAGGGGCATGGTCACCGCGCCTCGGCAGGCCGCGGCCACGTAGGGCGCCAGGCGTCCGGCCAGGGCCCACGCGTCCGCGGCGCGCTCGCGGTGGCGGTCGGCCGCTTCCTGGGCGCGGGCGTAGATCCTGGTCTCGTCCACCCTGGTCACGCGACCCCCTTCGAGGACCACGCGGCCGTCCACCAGGACCGTGTCCACGCTGGCCCCGGTCTCGGCGTAGACCAGCGCCTTCACCGGATCGGAGAGGGGACGGAGGAAGATCGAGTCGGTCCGGAGCAGGACGAGATCGGCCTTGCGCCCCGCCGCGAGCGCGCCCAGGTCGCCGGGCTGGCCCATGACCCGCGCGGTGCCCGAGGTGGCCAGGCTCCACACGGTGTCGGCGTCGAGCCAGCGGGCGGTCTCGTGCGGGAAGCGGAGGGTGCTGATCACCGAGGCGATACGGAGGGCCTCGAAGAGGTTCTGGTTGTCCGCGCAGGTCGAGCCGTCGGTGCCGAGGCCCACCGCCAGGCCGCGCTCCAGCATCTCGCGCACCGGTGCGATGCCCACGCCGAGCCGCAGGTTGCTGCCGGGATTGTGGGCGACCGCGGCACCGGCATCGGCCAGCATCCGGAGGTCGTCGTCGTCGAGCCAGACCGAGTGCGCGCCCACGAAGCCGGGTCCGAGCACGCGATGGTCGGCCAGCCGGGCCACGATGCTCTTGCCCCAGCGCCGCCGGCTCTCCACCACCTGCACCTTGGATTCGGCCAGGTGGGTGTGGATGCCGACGCCGTACTCGCGCGCCAGGGCGGCGCAGCCGTCCAGCAATTCGTCCGTGGCCTGGTTGGGGATGGTGGGCGCCACCGCGACGCGCACCCGCCCATCCGCGCTGCCGTGCCAGCGGCGTATGACCCGCTCGGTCAGGTCGAGGAGCCCCTTGGTCGGCGCGGGCTGGATGTCCTGGACCGCGCGCCGCAGATCGGGCGGCAGGAGGTCGGCCAGGCCGGGGACGGTCTGGTAGAAGACGACGTCGGCCACGGCCGGGGCGAGCACGACGCGGACGCCGACGTCGGTGTAGGCCTGGACCACCGCCGCGAAGGTCTCGTCGGTGATGGCCGGCAGGGCCATATAGAGGTCGTAGGCCCCGGTGCATCCGGTCTTGAGCATCTCGATTGCGCCGATGGCTGCGGAGAGGTACTCGTCGTCTGACGTTCGAAATCCAGAGTTTGCGGGTGAGTAGGTCAGCAGATCCTCGAGGGTGAACGTCCCCACCCGGCCCCGGGCCAGGTGGCTGGCCGCATGGGTATGCGCGTTGCCCATGCCCGGGAGCACGATGCGGTCGACCGCCTCGATCACCCGAGCGCCGGCCGGGACGGCCAGGTCCGGGCCGAGCGCCGCGATCCGGTCGCCCTCGACCAGCACATCGGCCCGGCGAAGCCCCGCGGGCGTGCCCGTCAGAACTTGACCGCCACGGATCAGCACCGCCATGGCTGCCTCCTCAGACCGCGCCCGAGCTCGACAGAGGCTGCGAGGCCGCGTCGTCGAGATGGGCGATGCAGTTGAGCACCCGCACGCGCCAGGGCGCGGGGTGCTCGATGATCGTGACCGCGGTATTCTCCCACCGCTCGGGGACGCCCTCGCCGTCCGGCAGGATCAGGTGGCGCGCGGCCAGCGAGCGGCAGACGAGCCCGTGAGTGACGACGGCCAGGTGCCCGCCGGTCGCCGCGGCGCGCTCCTGGACGAGGGCCCAGGCCCGGTCCACGCGCGCGTGGAAGACCTCCCAGGTCTCCCCGTTCGGCGGGGCGTAGTCGAGCGCGAACATGTCGAAGGCGAGCTTGGCGTAGGGCGTGCCGCGGAGGTCGCCGAAGTTGCGCTCCTGGAGCAGGGGGTCGTGGCGGACCGGGAGCCCGGTGACGCGCGCCAGCCGCTCCGCGGTCTGTGCGGCGCGCGCGTAGTCGCTCGAGAAGATGGCCCCGATGCCCTCCCCCTCGAGCCGGCGGGCCAGGCGCTCGGCCTGGGCCATGCCCCGCGGGGAGAGCGGGTTGTCGGGATGCTGGACGGTCCGCGAGGCGTTGCCGAGCGTCTCGCCGTGCCGGATCAGGAAGATCAGATCACGCTCTCGCCGCGCAGGCTCTGGATGTCCGCCGGGGTGTAGCCGAGGCCGGCGAGGATCTCCGCGCTGTGCTGGCCGAGCTTGGGCGCGGTCCGCCGCACCGCCACGTCGCTGGCCGAGAGCCGGATCGGGGTACGGATGTGGGGGACGCGGCCCAGCTCGGCGTCGTCCGCGTGGACCACCATCTCGCGGTGCTGCACCTGAGGGTCCGAGAAGAGCTGCTCGTAGTTGTATACGGGCCCGCACGGGACGCCCGCGTCGTCGAGCACCTTGGTCCAGTGCGCGGTGGGCGCGGTCGCGAGCACCGCGGTGATCTCCTTCTCGAGCGCGAAGCGATTCTTGCGCCGCTCGGGGGAGCGCGCGAAGCGCGGGTCCTCGAGCCACTCCGGATGGCCGAGCGCGCGGGCGCAGCGCTGCCAGATGGACTGGCCGGCCGCGCCGATCATCATGTAGCCGTCCTTGGTCTCGAAGCGCTGGTAGGGCGCGTTCTGACGATGGCGTGAGCCCATGCGGACCGGCTCCACGTGGTCGGCCAGCCAGCCCGCGCTGGTCCACGAGGAGAACCCGACGGCGGTCTCGAGCAGCGAGCACTCGACCTTCTGGCCCCGGCCGGTGCGCTGGCGCTCGTAGAGCGCGGCGAGGACGCCCTGGGCGCCCCACATGCCGGTGCCGAGATCGCAGATCGGCAGGCCCACCGAGGTGGGCGGGCCGTCGGGCTCGCCGGTGACGTGCATGATGCCGCCCATGCCCTGGGCGATGAGGTCGAAGCCGCCCTTCTCGCGGTAGGGGCCGTCGGAGCCGAAGCCCGAGAGCTGGGCGTAGATCAACCGTGGGTTCAACTGGTGCAAGATTTCCCAGCCGAGCCCGGCGCGGTCCATGACGGTGGGGCGGTAGTTCTCCACGAGCACGTCGATGGCGGGGATCAGCTTGAGGAAGATCTCGCGGCCGCGCGCGCCCTTGTAGTCGAGGGTGAGGCTCTTCTTGTTGCGGTTGATGTAGCGGAAGTAGGGATTGCGCTCGCTGCCGTCGCCCATCCCGCGGGAGGAATCGCCCGCACCGGGCCGCTCGAGCTTGATCACGTCGGCGCCCATGTCGGCCAGGATCATCGTGCAGAACGGACCCGCCATGTGCTCGGTCATGTCGAGCACCTTCACGCCGTCGAGCGGGCCCCGGGGGTTGCGATCAGCCATGGTGGATCGTGCCTCCGGCAATGTCTCTCGCGTGGCCCAGCACGTGGGCCACCGCGATCTGGTGGAAGACGGTGGCGAGCGGGCCGACCACGCCCCCCGCCGAGCGGATGCGCCGCGCGAACAGCTCCTCGTCCGCGGCCTCCACGGCCCGGATGGTCGCGGCGCGGTTCGTCTCGAACTCGGCGAGCAGCTCGGAGACGGTCATGCCCTCGCGCTTGGCCACCTGGCGGTCGTTGTAGGCGTCGTTGCCGCCCTTCATGCTGCGGGTGGGCGGGGCCTGCTCGACCGGAGCGGGCGGGGTGCGGGCGATGTCGATCAGCCGCGGGTAGCTCCACTCGATGGAAGCGATGTGGGCCAGGATCTGGCGCCCGTTCCAGCCGTTCTCGTAGCGGCCTTCCTCGAGTCGCGCGGGCGGGAGCGAGCGGACGAGGGCGAGCACCTCGTCGCGGCTCGACGCGAGCGCGGCGAGCAGCTCGCGCTTCGTCGGCGCGGGGCCATCGGGGATCGCGTGGTAGTCGGCCACGGGGAGAGAGTGAGGCGCGCCCCGCCGGTCTGTCAAGTCGCCGCGCGGCCGGAGCCGCCGATGGCCACCCCGCCCAGCACGAGCACGATCGCGACGACGAGCGAGGGGGTCAGCGGCTCGCCCAGCCACAGCGTCGCGGTGATCACGCTGACCACCGGGGTCGCGAGCAGTCCCAGCGAGGTGGTGACCGCCGGCAGGTGGCGGCTCGCGGTCGCGGTAGCCCAGTACGCGATCGCGGTGCCCACGATCCCCAGGTAGAGGAGCAGCGTGACGAACGACGCGGTCCATCGGGCGGGCGCGGGGGGCGCGGTCGAGAGCGCGATGGGGACCAGCAGCGCGGTGGCGAGCAGGGTCTCCCAGGGAATCAGCGCGAACGGCGTCGAGACCCAGCGGTGGGCCCGGATGTGGAGGATGCTGAGGGCCCAGAGCAGCGCGCCGGCCAGGATGGCCAGGTTGCCCAGCACGACGTCGCGATCGCGCCAGTCGAGCGCGAGCGGGTTGAAGAGCGTCACGAGCCCGGCCAGGCCGATCAGCACGCCGACGGCGCGCCGCGCGGTGAGGGGCTCCCGCAGGAAGAGCGCAGCGCCCGGCGTGACCCAGAGCGGCGTGGTGTAGGCGAGGACCACGGTGCGGCCGGTCGGGACCAGGCCGAGGCCCCAGCTCGCGAGCAGGTTGAAGCCGACCATGTGCAGCAGCGTGATGCTCAGCAGCACCGGGAGATCCTGCCGCGGGGGCAGCGCGATCCGGCCGCGCCACGCGGTGAGCGCGAAGAGCGCGACGGTGGCGATGGCCGAGCGCAGCGTCACTGCCCAGAGGGGCGACAGCGTGGCCAGGACCACCTTGTTGACCGGCCACGTGAGGCCCCAGGCCACGATCACGATGACCAGCGCCAGCAGGCCCTGCTGCCGCGCGCTCGGGGACACGGGCCGATCAGCCGCGGCGCTGCGGGTGGGCGAAGACGCGAGGCATCGAGCGCGATACTGCCGCGCGGGCCCGCGCGCCGTCAAGGCGGGCTCGGTATCCGTCCGGCTGGCGCCCCCGGCCATCATTGCGGCGGCCGACCTCCTGCCGTAGCGACCGGCGGATCCCTGGTCGCGCGCGGTGTTAAGATCCGGCCCAGGAGGCATGCCCATGGTGACGCTGCTGACGGAGTCGGGTGAGCACGACGTGAAGGGCGCGGAGGCTTCGACCGAGGCGCTCTGGTGCCCGGCGCCCGAGGCGCTCCGGGCCACCGGCTGGGAGGCGAAGCCCGAGGGGCTCTGCAAGGGCCCGGTCTGCGTGCCGCTGCCCGCGGGCCGCGAGCGCGAGTTCGTGAACGGGGGCCGGATCAACCTGGCCGCCCTGTGGCGCCATCTGGGGCAGCCGGCCGTCCGGAGCGAGCGCGGCCACGTCTGGGTGCTGAGCGAGAGCGCGCGGGAGCGCAAGGCCGCGCTGGCCTCGCTCGAGGCGCCGGACTTCGCGCTGCCGGATCCCTCCGGCCGCATGCACCGGCTCTCCGACTACCGCGGCAAGAAGGTCTTCCTCGTCACCTGGGCCTCCTGGTGAGGGTGCCGGCGCGACCTGCCCGTGTGGCAGGCGCTCCAGGAGGAGCTGGCTGGCCACGGCTTCACGGTCATCGCGGTGGCGATGGATAGCCGCGAGGGCGACCCGCTGCCGTGGATCGACGCGGCCAAGCCCACCTATCCCACGCTGGTCGATCGCGAGCACCGGCTGGCCGAGCTCTACGGCATCGTGAACGTGCCGCAGGCGGTGTGGATCGACGAGGCCGGGCGGATCGTGCGACCGGCGGAGGCGGCCGGATCCTACGAGGGATTCCGGCGGATGAATCGCGCGACGCGCGAGATGCCCGAGGAGGTCGCCCGGCTCACCGCGCAGGCGAAGACCATCTACCTCGACGCGATCCGCGACTGGGCGCGCAACGGGGAGCGGAGCCCGCACGCGTTCACCGCCGAGCAGGCGCGCGCGCACCTGCCCGCGGTGACCGAGGACAGCTCCAGGGCGCAGGCCCTCTTCCGGCTCGCCCAGGTCCTGATCCGGCGCGGCGAGCGGGACGAGGCGGAGCGCTGGATCCGCGAGGCGAGCCGGCTCCATCCCGACTCCTGGTGCATCTGGCGCCAGGGCGCGGGCGTGAACGAGGCGGGCCTGGCCGCCTTGCCGGACTTCTGGGAGCGGGTGGACGGGCTCGGGGCCAAGCGCTACTACGCGCCGGTCGACATGCCGGGCATGCCCTAGCCCCGCGGTGAAGAGTCCGCAGTTCGGCCTCAACCGCTTCGACTCGCGCTCGGTGGACGCGTTCGCCGCCGACGT
The DNA here is from genome assembly GCA_035249225.1 of Candidatus Methylomirabilota bacterium. GTDB lineage: Bacteria > Methylomirabilota > Methylomirabilia > Rokubacteriales > CSP1-6 > CAMLFJ01. The sequence goes on from DATFGS010000371.1 coordinate 12,925, forward strand.
GCGCCGCGCCGAGCAGCTCGGGTGGGACGCGGCGCTCCAGCCCGACTCTCAGCTCCGCCGCCGCGACACGTACGTGCTGCTCGCCGCGGCTGCGCGGGCCACCGGGCGCATCACGCTCGGGCCGCTCCTCGCCAACCCGGTGAACCGGCACCCCACCGTCACCGCGTCCTCCATCGCGACGATCGACGAGCTGGCGCCCGGGCGCGTGCTGCTGGGCTGGGGCGTGGGGGATACTGCGGTGCGCCTGGCCGGGCTCAGGCCGGCGCGGGTGGCGGAGCTGGAGGCCGGCACGCGGCTCATGCGCGCGCTCCTCGCGGGCGAGGCGGTGGAGGTCGGCGCCGCGCG
>DATFGS010000372.1:0-1443 GCA_035249225.1 Candidatus Methylomirabilota bacterium
TACGGCGTGTAGACGTAGTAGACCTGCGCGGCGGCGCGGCGCTGGATCTCGTCGATGACCTGCTTGCGCGACGACGTCGACCTGACGCGCCGCTGCGCCTCGAGCATCCCGTCGAGCTGCGCGTCGGCCACGTGGCTGCGATTGCCGGCCTGGCCGCTCCGGAGCGAGCCGGAGAGATAGCCGTCCACGTCGGGGAAGATCGCGGACGGCCCCCAGCTCGCCTCGTCGAACCGGCCGAGGAAGGACCCGCGGATGTACGGCCCGTAGTCCTCGTTGACGATCTGCAGCTCCACGCCCGCTCGACGGAGATGGCCGGCGAGCCGCTCGAGGTCCTCCACGTACTCGGGCCCATGGCCCGGCCAGCTCGTGCACTTGACCTTGAGACCCGCGAGAAATCCCGCGTCGGCCAGCAGCGCCCTGGCCCTCGCCGGATCGTGCTCCAGATAGCCGGCCCCCTCGCCGAGGTCCCGCACGGCCAGATTCCACTGCCGCAGGGCGCCCGGCACCGGCCCGTGAGCCTGCGCGCCGTCCCCGTCGACCTGATGCTCGGCCACCCACGTCCTCCGGTCCACCGCGAGGCTGAATGCGCGGCGCACCCGGACGTCGTTGAACGGCGGCCGGTCGGTGCGCATCGCCAGCGAGCGAACCACCAGCCCGTCCCAGGACACGACCGGATAGGCGGGGCTCGCCTTCCTGAGCGCGGCCACCTCGGAGCGCGGGATGCGCGCGTCGTGGTCCGGCAGGTCCACCTGCCCCGCCCGAAAGAGCGCGAGCCGGGTGGGGCGGTCCTTGATGAAGAGCCACTCCACCTTGTCGAGGTGGGGCAGGCCACGCGCGTGGTAAGTGGGATTGCGCGAGAAGACCGCCTTCACGCCGGGCTCGTATCGCTCGAGCACGAACGGGCCGCAGCCGACCAGGGACTCGGCGGTCTTGAGATCACCCAGCCGATCTTCCACCTCCGGGGCCAGGATCGCGGTCCAGGGCGCGGCCAGGTTCCGGACGAACGGTCCGAAGGAATCCGCCAGGTGGACGCGCACGGTGCGCCGATCGGGCGCCTCGATCCGCTCCACCGGGCCCAGGAGCGCGGCGTAGGGCGACTTGCGCAGGGCGCGCTCGAGCGAGTACTTCACGTCGGCGGCAACCAGCTCGCGCCCGTTGACCGGCGGGCGCGATTCCCAGTGAACGCCCGGTCGCAGCGTGATCGTGTGGGTGCGGCCGTCGGCGGACATCACGCTCCCGAGCGCGAGATCAGGCGCCAGCGTGAAGTCGGACGGCCCGCGGCGGGCTCCGCACGCGACCTTGAAGAGGGTGCGGCGCACGAGGGACGAGACGAGCTGCGTGTGGTCGGACGCGGTGGCGTGCACGTCGAAGGTGAGCGGATCGACGCCGATCTGCTTGAGGACGCCGCCACGGACGGGCCGCTCGGCCGCCCACGCCGAGGGC
>DATFGS010000373.1:0-8200 GCA_035249225.1 Candidatus Methylomirabilota bacterium
CCTGGATGCGCCGCCTGAGATCGTCCTCGTGGAGCGTCGACAGCTCGGACACCGCCGCGGAGATCCCGGCCTTCGCCGCCATATCAGGCCATGTTACGTGAGCCCCCCCGGAATTGCCAGGAAAAGCGACTGGGATTTCGCAACATTACGCATGGCCACCCGCAGCAAGGACGACGCGCCCGCCGCAAACGGTGGTCCGCGGACTGGGGGAGTGCGGGGGCCATTTCTGGGCCCCCGCATATGGAGAGCTCGAAGAAGTAAACGGTTGAGCGCGCGTCGGTTGAGCGGGCGTGGCCTCCAGCCTAGACGGTCATCACCTCATGTTCCTTCTTCTTGGCGAGCTCGTCGATCTTCGCCGCGAAGCGATCGGTGGTCTTCTGGATCTGATCGTGACCGCGCCGCTCCTCGTCCTCGGAGACCTTCTTGTCCTTGGCGAGGGCCTTGAGCTTGTCGTTGGCCTCGCGCCGCGCGGTTCGGATCGCCACCCGGGCGTCCTCCGCGAACTTGCCGATCTGCTTGGCGAGCTGCTTGCGCCGCTCCTCGGTCAGGGTGGGTACCGTGAGCCGGATCACCTTGCCGTCGTTGCTCGGGGAGAGCCCGAGGTCCGACTTGGCGATGCCCTTCTCGATCTCCTTCATCTGCGAAGCGTCCCACGGCTGGATCACGATGGTGCGCGCGTCGGGCACCGACACCGTCGCGAGCTGGTTGATCGGCGTGAGGTTGCCGTAGGCCTCGACCCGCACTCCGTCCAGGAGCGTGGCGTTGGCGCGGCCGGTGCGAACGCTCGAGAACTCGCGCGCGAGCGCGTCGGTCGCGGCCTGCATCCGGGCCTCGAGATCCTTCAACAGCGCCGGTTGGCTCATGGCCTTACCCCTTCGGCGCGCTCACGTCGGCGGAGACCACCGAGCCGACCGGCTCGCCCGTGACGATTCGACGGATGTTGCCCCTTCGGGTGAGGTCGAACACCACGATCGGGAGCTTGTTGTCCATGCAGAGCGAGATGGCGGTGGTGTCCATCACCTGCAGCCCGCGATTGAGCACCTCGATGTAGCCCACCCGCGGGAGCTTCACCGCCGTCTTGTCCTTGGCCGGATCGGCGGTGTAGATGCCGTCGACCTTGGTGGCCTTGAGGATCACCTCCGCGCCGATCTCCACCGCCCGCAGCGCGCCCGCGGTGTCGGTGGTGAAGAATGGATTGCCGGTGCCCGCCGCGAAGACGACCACGCGGCCCTTCTCGAGATGCCGGATGGCCCGGCGCCGGATGTAGGGCTCGGACACCGCCCGCATCTCGATGGCCGAGAGCACGCGGGTGGGCACCCCCGCCTTCTCGATGGAGTCCTGCAGCGCCAGCGCGTTGATCACGGTGGCGAGCATGCCCATGTAGTCGCCGGTGGCCCGGTCCATGCCGCCCGCGCTGGCCGCGATGCCGCGGAAGATGTTGCCGCCCCCGATGACCACCGCGAGCTCGACGCCCAGGCGCACCACCTCCGCGAGCTCCTCCGCGATGCGGCCGATGACGTCGGGATCGATGCCGTAGCCCTGGCCGCCCGCCAGCGCCTCGCCCGAGATCTTGAGCAGGACGCGCCGGTACGCGGGCGCCGCGCCGGGGGCGGCCATCGGGGGCCTAGCTCTCGCCCACCTGGAACCGGGCGAAGCGCTTCACCACGATGCGCTCCCCCATCTTCGACGTCGCCTGGTCGACCATGTCCTTGAGACGGGTCTTCCCGGACGCGTCCCGGATGAAGGGCTGCTCCATCAGGCAGGACTCCGCGTAGAACTTTTCGAGCTTGCCCTCGATGATCTTGTCGATCACCTGGGGCGGCTTCTTCTGATCGGCCATCTGCTGCCGGTAGATCTCGCGCTCCTTCTCCACCACCGCCCCCGGCACCTCCTCGCGGGCGACGTAGGAGGGATTGGCGGCGGCCACCTGCATCGCCACGTCCTTCACGAGCTGCTGGAAGTCCTCGGTGCGGGCCACGAAGTCGGTCTCGCAGTTGACCTCGACCAGCACCCCGATCTTGCTCCCCGGGTGGATGTAGGACGTCACCACCCCGTCGCGGGCCTCACGGTGCGACTTCTTGGCCGCGTCGGCCAGCCCCTTCTTGCGCAGGTACTCGACCGCGCCCTGCAGGTCGCCCTGCGAGGCCTCGAGCGCGGCCTTGCAGTCCATCACTCCGGCTCCGGTGCGCTCCCGGAGGTTCTTCACCTGCTCGGCGGACGAGGCCATGGGACGCTCCGCCTCAGACGCCGGCTTCCGCCGACTTCGTCATCTCGGCCTCGGTCACCACCGGCATGTCCGGCGAGGCGGGGATCTCCTCCTCCACCTCCTGCTTGGCGAGGCTGCCGCTGCCCTCGATGATCGCGTCGGCGATCCGCGAGGTGATCAGGCGCACCGACCGGATCGCGTCGTCGTTGCCGGGCACCGGGTAGTCGATCCCGGAGGGATCGCAGTTGGTGTCCACGATCGCCACGATCGGGATGGACAGCCGGCGGGCCTCCTCCACCGCGATCGTCTCCTTCTTGGGGTCGATGATGAAGACCGCGGAGGGCAGCCGGTCCATGTTCTTGATGCCGACCAGCGTGCTCTGGAGCTTGGCCCGCTCGCGCTCGAGCCCGATGACTTCCTTCTTGGGCAGGCGCTCGTACTCGCCGGTCTCGCTCATCTCGTCGAGCTTCTTGAGCCGGGCGATCGACTTCCGGATCGTGGTGAAGTTGGTGAGGGTCCCGCCCAGCCAGCGGTGATTGACGTAGAACTGCCCGCAGCGGGTGGTCTCCTCCAGCACCGTCTCCTGGGCCTGCTTCTTGGTCCCCACGAAGAGCACGATGCCCCCGTCCGCGGCGAGGTCGCGCACGAAGGCGTAGGCCTCGCGGAACTTCTTGAGGGTCTTCTGGAGATCGATGATGTAGATGCCGTTGCGCTCGCCGAAGATGTACTTCTGCATCTTCGGGTTCCAGCGCTTGGTCTGGTGGCCGAAGTGCACCCCGGCCTCCAGCAACTCCTTCATGGTCAGAGCTGCCATGGTCCTGCCGTCCTTTCCGTCGTCGTTCGGTTGGCCTCCGGTCGCGAGCGGCCGGCCCCCGGAGAGGAGCGCGACACTTCCCCGCCAGCCGACGAGGGCGGCGGAGACCGAAGCTCGCAACCGTGCGTGTTAGGTCGTGTACTTCGCGTTGATTCGAACGTACTCCTCACTGAGGTCCGATGTCCACACCCGGTCCTCGCCCCGCCCCAGCCCGAGATCGATGGCGATCGCGTAGCTCGGCCCGCCCATCACCTCGCGGATCCGGTCGATCCGGGCCCCCGGCCGCAGCATCCCCTTCTCCACCAGGAGCTCCCCGCCGATGGTGACCGCGACGCGATCGGCGGCCACCCGCGCCGCGCTCTTGCCCAGCGCCATCAGGATCCGCCCCCAGTTGGGGTCCGCCCCGTTCACCGCGGTCTTCACCAGCGGCGAGTTGGCCACGGACCGGGCCGCGATCAGCGCCTCGCGGCGCGTCCGGGCGCCCTGCACCACCACCTCGACCAGCTTGCTCGCGCCCTCGCCGTCCTCGACCAGCATGCGGGCGAGCCGCCCCGCGATCGCCTCGAGCGCCCGCGCGAACTGGCGCAGGCCCTTGCCCCCGCTCTCGAGCGGCGCGTTCTCGGCCAGCCCGTTGGCGAGAATCGCCACCGTGTCGCTGGTCGACTGGTCGCTGTCCACCGTGATCCGGTTGAACGAGCGGTCGGTGGCCCGGCGCAGCACCCGCGGCAGCGAGTCGCGCGCCACCATCGCGTCGGTGGCGAGGAAGCAGAACATGGTCGCCATGTGGGGCTCGAGCATGCCCACGCCCTTGGCGATGCCGCCGATCGTCACCGGACGCCCGGCGAGGTCGAACCGGAGGGCCGCCTCCTTCGGGCGGGTATCGGTGGTCATGATCGCTTCCGCGGCGAGCCGGCCGCCCTGCGGCGAGAGCCCCTTCACCAGCTTGGGAAGCCCGGCCCGGATCTTGTCCATCGGCAGCGGCTGGCCGATCACCCCGGTGGAGGCGATCAGCACCTGCCGGGGCGGAATCCGCAGCAGCTCCCCGGTGATGCGCGTCATCTCCCGCGCGTCCTTCACCCCCTGCTCGCCGGTGCACACGTTGGAGCAGCCCGCCGAGGCGAGGATGGCCTGGGCGCGGCCGTCGCGCACGTGCTCCTGCGAGACGAGCACCGGCGCGCCCTTGATCTGGTTGGTGGTGAAGACCGCGGCCGCGCGGGCGGGCGACGAGGAGTAGACGAGGGCGAGATCCTTCTTACCGCTGGGCTTGATGCCCGCCGCCACCCCGGAGGCCAGGATGCCGGGCACGGCGGTGATGCCTCCCTCGAGCCACTGGAAGTCCGCCATGCGGGCTACGGATACACCGGAGGCGCGTCGAGGCCGGTCCGCTCGTCCCACCCCATCATGATGTTGAGGTTCTGGATGCCGTTGGCGGAGCCGCCCTTGCCCAGGTTGTCGAGCGCGGACACGCAGACCGCGCGCTTCGTGCGCGGGTCGGCCACCACCGTGACGTCGCAGAAGTTCGAGCCCACCACCGAGCGGGTCGTCGGGCGCTGGCCTTCCTCGAGCACGCGCACGAACGGCTCGCCCGCGTAGAACTCCTGGTAGAGCGCCACCAGCTCCGCGGTGGTGGCCGGCTTCGTCAGCGGCACCGACGCGGTGGTGAAGAGCCCGCGATTGAGCGGAACCAGGTGCGGCGTGAACGCGACCACCACCGGCCGGCCCGCGAGCATCGACAGCTCCTGCTCGATCTCGGGGGTGTGCCGGTGCGTGGCCATGCCGTAGGCCTGCACGTTCTCGTTCGCCTCGGTGAAGAGGTACATCGCGTCGGCCTTGCGGCCCTGGGCGCCCGCGCCGGTCACGCCGGACTTGCCGTCGATCACGATGCCGTCCACGCTCCCGCGTCCGCTCTTGAGCAGCGGCGCGGTGGCGAGGATCGCGCCCATCGGGTAGCACCCGGGCGAGGCGACCAGGGAGGCGCCCGCGACCTGCTTGCGGTGCAGCTCGGGCAGGCCGTAGACCGCCTCGGCGAGGCCGCTCGCGTCCTCGTGGGGCGCCTTGTACCACGTCGTGTACAGCGACGGGTCCCGCAGCCGGTAGTCGGCGGAGAGGTCGACCGCCTTCTTGCCGTGACGCCTCAGCGTGGGCATCAGCCGCTGCGATTCCATGTGGGGCAGCGCGAGGAAGACGACGTCCGACTCGCCGGCCAGGCGGTCCCCATCGATCTCCTGGAACACCAGATCGCTGAGCCCGCGCAGGTGCGGGTAGAGGCGATCGAGGCGCTGGCCGGCCAGCCGCTCGGAGGTGACCGCGGTGACGCGCAGCTTGGGATGGACGGAGAGGAGGCGCAGGAGCTCCGCTCCCATGTACCCGCTGGCCCCGGTGACCGCGACCTTCAACATGGCGGCCTCGCGGACGACTACCGCTTCGAGTACTGGAACTTGGAGCGCGCGCCCGGCTGGCCGTACTTCTTGCGCTCCTTCATCCGCGGATCGCGGGTGAGGAGCCCGGCCCGCTTCAGCGTCTGGCGCAGCTTGTCGTCGAACTGCAGGAGCGCCCGCGCGATCCCGTGGCGCACCGCACCCGCCTGGCCGGTGGGGCCGCCGCCGCCCACGTTCACCACCGCGTCGAACTGCCCGAAGGTGTTGGTGAGCTGGAGCGGCTGTGAGATGACCATGCGCAGCGTCTCGCGCGGGAAGTAGTCCTCGAAGGGGCGGCGATTGATCAGGATGCGGCCGCTGCCCGCCCGCAGCCACACGCGGGCGACCGAGGTCTTGCGGCGACCGGTTCCATAGAAGCGACTGACGACGGCCATGGGGCTCCTCAGCGGGCGCGCTCGCGCGTGGCGAGCGGCTCGGGCTTCTGGGCAGCGTGCGGGTGCTCCGCGCCCTTGTAGACCTTCAGCTTCTTGGCCATCGCGCGGCCCAGGCGACCCTTCGGGAGCATCCCCTGCACCGCCCACTCGATCACGCGCTCCGGATGCGTCTTGAGCATCCGCTCCGCGCTGACCTCACGCAGTCCTCCGATGTAGCCGCTGTGCCAGCGGTAGATCTTGTCGGTCAGCTTGCGGCCGGTGAGGTGGATCTTCTCGGCGTTGATGACCACCACGTGATCGCCCACGTCGAGGTGCGGCGAGAACTGGGGCTTGTGCTTGCCCCGCAGCACCGTCGCGACCTGGGTGGCGAGACGGCCCAGCACCCGGTCCTGGGCATCGACCAGGAACCACTTGCGCTCCACATCCTCTTCCTTCGGCATCAGCGTCGTCATGATCTCCGTCCGGATAGGGCCTCTACCGCCACGTCGAACACCCCGGCAAGCGGCAACGGGTAATCATAAAAGAAAGACCCCGGCCGGTCAACTACCCTGCCCGGCGGCGGGCGGGCGGCTTGACCGGCGCCGCCTTGGTCTTGCCCGTCCACGGGCAGAGGGCCAGGATCGGGCAGGTCGGGCAGGCCGGCTTCCGGGCCGCGCAGACGCGCCGGCCGTGGAGGATGAACAGGTGGCTGGCCTGCGTCCAGCGCGGGCGCGGCAGGACCAGGCAGAGCTGGTCGTGGATCTTCTCGGCGTCGTCGCCCCGGGCCAGCCCCAGGCGCTGCGACACCCGGAACACGTGGGTGTCCACCGCCAGGGCGGGGATGCCGAAGGCATTGCCCAGCACCACGTTGGCGGTCTTCCGGCCGACGCCGGGCAGCTCGACCAGCTCCTCCAGGGTGCGCGGCACCTCGCCGCCGTGGCGCTCCACCAGCGCGCGGGCCATCCCGTTGAGCGACTTGGCCTTGGCGCGGAAGAAGCCGGTGGAATGGATCTCGCGCTCGAGCGTCGGCAGCGGCACCGCGGCCCATTCGGCGGCCCGGCGGTAGCGGGGGAAGAGCTCGGCGGTGACCATGTTGACGCGCTCGTCGGTGCACTGCGCGGACAGGATCGTGGCGACCAGGAGCTCGAGCGGCGTGGTGAAGTCGAGCGCGGTGCGCGCGTCCGGATAGGCCTTGGCCAGGCGGGTGAGGATCTTGCCGGCCCGCCGCTTCCTGTCCTCGAGACTCTCGGCCATCAGCGTGACTCCTTGTTCGTCGTCGCGGCGGCGGCGTTCGTCGTCGCGGCGGCGGGCGTCCCGTCCTCGCCTACTTCGAGCCGTTCCCGCTGGATGCGAATCGGCGCCATCGAGACCGGCATGGGCAGCCGGCGCAGGCGCGGGGTCGGATCGAAGTTTCTCACGATCCAGTCCACCAGGTATCCCGGGAGCCTCACCCCGCCGTAGCGGACATCGGTGGCCCGCAGCGCGAACGGGGCGGGCGGCGACCCGGCCGTCAACGCCAGCCGCGCCGAGAGCCCGGGGCCCGGCAGCGCCCAGGACGCGCGCACCCACCCGTCTTCCATGGTGGCACGCAGCCCGGACAGGCCCCGCTGCTGGGCGATGAACTCGGCCAGGTCCCGCTCGGCGATCCCCAACCGCTCCACGTGGAGGGAGCCGACGTCGAGGAGCTCCACGTCGCCGGTGGCGGCGAGCCGACCCGGGCTCACCACCGCGTCACTGACCCGCAGGCGCACCGGACCGATGCGCAGGGGGGGCTTCCGCCGGACGAACTCGCCGACGAGCGCCGACTCCGCTTCCACCGTCACTGCCTCCACCGATCCGGCCGCCAGCGCCTGGTCCCGGTAGCGGACGGTCACGCGAAGGCCCTGGGCGTCCCGGACCACGTCGCCCAGCATTCGGACCACTCCGCGTCGCAGTCGCTCGGCGAGCTCGGCCGGCGCTGGCTCTCGGACCGGCTGGAGGCGGCGCATCCGCACCATGCCCTCGCTGCCGTCGGGCAGCGAGACGCGCGCGATCACCGGGTAGGCCGCGGCCAGCCAAGGGTCCCCGCCCCCGAGCGCGGCCATGATTCGGTCCGGCTTGGCCGACGCCGCATCGGGCCCCTGGTCACCGGTCTTCACGATGGCGAAGTCCACCGCGAGCGGCGCCTGCTCCCAGGCCCGGCTCAGGCGGAGCGGCCGCCGATCGCGCGTCACCTCGTAGCGGAAGTTGGAGATCGAGAAGTAGTTGTCGTTGGGCACCACCGCCACCCGCGCCCCGCCCGGGCCGGCCGCCCGCTGGATGGCGTCGAGGAGCTCCCGGTGATGCCAGTCGCGCCCGTCGGGCGGCCAGGAAAACGCGACCGAGGCGACGATCGGGGCCAGCAGCGTGG
>DATFGS010000374.1:0-5836 GCA_035249225.1 Candidatus Methylomirabilota bacterium
GCCCTGGCGGGGCTCGAGGCCCTCCGGGCGGCGCACCCGGAGCAGACCGTCTGCCTCGTCTCCCACGGGATCACGTGCCGGGTCCTGATCCTGGAAGCGCTCGGGCTCGGCCTCGACCGCCTCTGGTCGCTGCAGCTCGCCTCCACCGGGATCTCGGAGCTCGAGTTCCGCGACGACTGGACCACGCTGCACCGGATGAACTCGCTCGTCCACCTGACCGACGTCGCGGTCGCCTGAGGCCGCCGTGAGCGCGCCGCGCAAGAGCCAGCCGACCCAGCTTCCCAAGGGCGCCAAGATCTACCTGCCCGACGAGGCGGCCCGCAAGCGGGCGGTCGAGGAGCGCCTCTTCGAGGTGTTCCGGCGCTGGGGCTACCGCGAGGTGGTGACCAGCGCGTACGAGTACTTCGACGTGCTCTCGCACGGGACGGACCAGGAGCTGCAGGAGCGCATGTTCAAGATGGTGGACCGCGAGAGCGGGCGTCTCCTCGCCCTGCGCGCGGACGTCACCCCCCAGATCGCGCGCATCGTCGCCACCCGGATGCGGGACGAGCCGAAGCCGCTCCGCCTGGCCTACGTCACCGACGTGTTCCGCTACGACGAGCCGCAGGTGGGCCGCTACCGCGAGTTCTACCAGGCGGGCGTGGAGCTGATCGGGCTGCCCAATCCCGAGGGCGATGCCGAGATGATCGCGATGACCGTCGAGGGCCTCCGCGCGCTGGGGCTCGAGCGCTTCCAGATCGACGTGGGCCAGACCGAGTTCTTCCGCGGCATCCTGGAGGACGTGGCCGCCGACCCGGCCACCGGTCGGGAGCTGCGCGCCGCGCTCGGCCACAAGGACCTCTCGGCCCTCGAGCGCCTGGTGGGGGAGATGGCGGCGCCCGCCGCGGTGACCGAGCTGCTCCTGGCCCTGCCCACGCTCTACGGACGCGGGGACGTGCTCGACCGGGCCGAGCGGCTGGTCAAGAACGGGCGGTCGGAGGCCGCGCTCGCCAACCTGGCCGAGGTCTACCGGCTGCTGCGCGCCTACGGCCTCGCCGACTCGGTCCTGCTCGACCTGGGTGAAGTGCGTGGCTTCGACTACTACTCGGGCGTACACTTCGAAGCTTACGTATCGGGCCTGGGCGCGCCGCTGGTGGGGGGTGGGCGCTACGACCAGATGCTGGCCCGGTTCGGCTACGACTGCCCGGCCACCGGGTTCGCGTTCGAGACCGGCCGGGCCCTGCTGGCGATGGCGTCGCAGGGAGCGGAGCCGCGGCTGCCCGGGCCCGACTTCTTCGTGATCGACTTCACCGCGGACAAGACCCGCGCGCTCGCGCTCTCCCGCCGGTTGCGGGACGCGGGGGCGGCGGTGGCGCGCGACATCATCAGCCGGCCGCTGGCCGAGTCGCTGACCTACGCGCGGGGGCAGCACGCCGGGTGGGCGCTGATCATCGGGACCGAGGGAACCGATCCGGACCGGGTGCGGATCCTGAATCTGCGGGCCGAGGCGGCGGAGGAGCGGTCGGTGACGTGCGCGGAGCTGCTCGCGGACCCGCGGCCGCATTTCCCGGGACTTGGAGAGCGAGATGCCTAACATCGTGGTGGTGGGTGCTCAGTGGGGCGACGAGGGCAAGGGCAAGATCGTGGACGTGCTCGCCCCTCACGTCGGCGTGGTCGTCCGCTACCAGGGCGGCAACAATGCCGGCCACACGGTGGTGGTGGGCCGGGAGAAGTTCGTGCTGCAGTCCATCCCCTCGGGCATCCTGCATCCCGGCGTCCGCTGCGTGATCGGCTGCGGGGTGGTGATCGACCCGGCCTCGCTGATCGAGGAGATGGAGTCGTTGGTGCAGCGTGGCGTCTCGCTGGACGGCAACCTCTATATCTCCAAGAACGCGCACCTGATCATGCCGTACCACCCCGCGCTCGACCGGGCGTCCGAGTCGCAGGCGGGCAAGCGCCGGATCGGCACCACCGGCAAGGGCGTGGGCCCCGCGTACGCCGACAAGGCGGCGCGGATCGGCATCCGCATGGCCGACCTGCTCGACGAGCAGCTCTTCCGGGAGAAGCTCGAGTTCAACATCCAGCAGAAGAACCGGCTGCTGCGCGAGATCTACGACGAGCAGACGTTCACGGTGGACAGCATCCTCGGCACCTATCTCCGCTACGCGGGCTGGCTCGCCCCGTACGTCACCGACACCGCGTTGCTGCTCCACCGGTGGATCGAGGCCGGGCGCTCGATCCTGTTCGAGGGCGCGCAGGGGACGATGCTCGACGTCGACCACGGGACCTATCCCTTCATCACCTCCTCCAGCACCACCTCGGGCGGCGCCTCCACCGGCACCGGCGTCCCGCCCACCAAGATCAACGGGGTGCTCGGGATCTCGAAGGCCTACTGCACCCGGGTCGGCGGCGGCCCGTTCCCCACCGAGGTCTCCGGGGAGATGGCCGAGCTGCTGCGCGCCCGCGGCAACGAGTACGGCGCGGTGACCGGCCGGCCGCGCCGCTGCGGCTGGGTCGACGCGGTCGCGCTGCGCTACGCGGCGCGCATCAACGGGCTCGACACCATCGCGCTGACCAAGCTCGACGTGCTCGACAGCTGCGAGACGGTGCGCATCTGCGTGGGCTACCGGTACCGGGGCGAGGTGCTCACCGACTTCCCCGAGGAGGAGCGCATCTGCAGCACCGCGGAGCCGGTCTACGAGGAGCTCTCGGGCTGGCAGAGCTCGACCCACGGCATGCGCGACTACGCGGCGCTGCCGTCCAAGGCGCGCGAGTACGTCGAGCGCCTGGCCGACCTGATCGGAGTGCCGTTCTCCCTCGTCTCCACCGGCCCGGTCCGCGACGAGACGATCCTGGTGACCGACTCGGCCCTCACGCGCTGGTTCCCCGCCCTCCGGAGCGCGCTTCCCGCGCACTGAGGTCAGCCGCCGCATGGCGCTCAAGATCCTGATCGTCGACGACGAGGAGCCGGCCCGCCAGGGCCTCACCGCGCTCCTCGCCCGCTGGGGCTACGACGTCGACGAGGCGGGCGACGGCCAGGAGGCGCTCGCCAAGGCCGCGGCGGGCCTGCCCGCGGTCGTGCTCTCCGACCTCGTCATGCCCAAGATGGACGGGCTCGAGCTGCTCCGCGCGCTCAAGACCGACGTGCCGTTCGCCTCGGTGATCCTGCTCACCGGCCAGGGATCCATCGACACCGCGGTGACCGCGATGCGGGAGGGCGCCTATGACTACCTGACCAAGCCGGTGGACGTGGCCCGCCTGCGTGTGCTCATCCCGAAGGCGGCCGAGCGGGGCGAGGCGCTGCGCGAGGTCGCGATGCTGCGCCGCAAGCTGAGCCAGGTCTGGGGCATGGGGCGCCTGGTCGGCACCAGCGCGGGCATGCAGGAGGTCTACCGCCTCATCGAGGTCGCCGCGCCCACCACCGCGCCGGTCCTGATCAGCGGGGAGAGCGGCACCGGCAAGGAGCTGGTGGCCCGCACCCTGCACGATCTCTCCCCGCGGTCGAAGGGTCCGTTCGTGGCGGTGAACTGCGCGGCCATCCCCGAGACCTTGCTGGAGAGCGAGATCTTCGGTCACGAGAAGGGCGCCTTCACCGGCGCGCTGGAGCGGCGCCCGGGCTGCTTCGAGCTGGCCCACGAGGGCACCATCTTCCTCGACGAGATCGCGGAGATGAACCCGGGTACCCAGGCCAAGTTCCTCCGCATCCTGCAGGACGGCGGGGTGCGCCGGCTGGGGGGCCGGACCGAGATCCGGGTGGACGTGCGGGTGCTCGCCGCGACCAACAAGGATCCGGTGAAGGCGATCCAGGAAGGGACGTTCCGAGAAGACCTCTACTACCGCTTGAATGTCGTCAGCCTCGTGCTGCCGCCGCTGCGCGAGCGGCGCGACGACATCCCGGCGCTCGTGCAGGCGTTCATCGAGGAGTTCAACGCCCGCTACGACAAGCACATCCGCTCGCTGGACGAGGCGGTGCTGAGCGGGCTCGTCGCCCAGCCCTGGCCCGGCAACGTCCGCGAGCTGCGCAACACGCTCGAGCGCGCGATCATCGTGTGCGAGGGCGACACCATCCTGCCCAAGCACATCCCCCCGGCGCCCGCCCTGCGCGTCACCGAATCCAGCGACGGGCCCGACTCGGTGAGCTTCCGGGTCGGGACGAGCCTGGAGGACGCCGAGAAGGCGCTCATCCTCAAGACCCTCGCGGCCAACGGCAACAACAAGACGCGCGCCGCCGACGTGCTCGGCATCAGCCTCAAGACGCTGCACAACAAGCTGAAGACCTACGGCGGCGGCGCCTAGCATGCGGCTGCGGCTCGGGGTGCGGGGGCGGGAGGCGCTGGTCGTCAGCCTGCTCACCCTGCTCGTGGTCTCCACCGCCACCGCGATCCATCTCTCCCAGCTCAGCCGCGTGGTGGTGCAGGAGGCGGTCAAGCAGGCCGAGCTCATCGCCAAGCAGATCTACGCCCAGACCAGCCGCGCGCTGCAGCGCACGCCCGGCGCCGACCCGCTCGTCGCGCTGCGGGAGGATCCGGAGCTGCGCAGCTTCCTCGACGCGAGCGTCGGCTACTCGCCGCACCTGGTCTACGCCCTGGTCACCGACCACAATGGCACCGTGCTGCTCCACACCGAGCGGCAGAAGGAGGGCAAGCCGGAGCCGGAGCGCCCGAACCTGGACGGGCTCCTGAAGCTGGACACGCTGAGCCGCTTCTCCGCGCTCTACGCCGCGGGCCGCACCTACGAGACGGTGCTGCCGATGACGCTCAACGACCGGCTCTTCGGGTCCATCCGTCTCGGCGTGTCCACCACCCTGCTGCGCCGGGAGGTCACCGGCTCGCTCCAGCAGAGCCTCGCGGTGGCCGCGGTCGCGCTGCCGCTGGCGTGGCTGGCCGCGATGGTGCTGGCGCAGCTCACGGTGCGCCCGATCCGCGCGATCGTGGGCCAGGTGGACCGGATCCGCCGGGGCGAGCCGCTCGAGGCCACGCCGGTGGCGCTCGGCGGCGGCGACGAGTTCCAGGAGCTGTCCTCCCAGCTCACCCGCCTGGGCCGCGAGCTGCAGGCGGACCGGCTGTCGACGCTCAGCGAGAAGGCGCACCTGCAGGGCGTGGTAGACCAGCTCGAGGACGGCGTCATCTTCCTCAACCCGGAGCGGCACATCCTGTTCTTCAACCGGGCCGCGGAGGCGGTGGTCGGGCTCCCGCTCGAGCGGGCGGTCGGCCTGCCCATCCACGAGGTGCTGGATCCCGCGCACCCGCTGCTGCCCTTCGTGGACCAGGTGCTGGTAGGCTCGGCCGGCATCCGCAACGCCACCGTCGTGCTGCCCCACGAGGGCCGCGACAAGGAGTTTTTGGTCTCCGCGTTCCACATGGAGGACGCGCACCGGGTGATGGGGGTGGCGGTGCTGCTGAAGGATCTCGAGTCCGTGAAGACGGTGCAGTCGCTGGTCAGCTACTCGGCCAAGCTGGCCGCGCTCGGCCGGCTCACCTCCGGGGTGGCCCACGAGGTGAAGAACCCGCTCAACGCGATGATGATCCACGTCGAGCTGCTCAAGGAGCGGCTCGAGGACTCGGAGGTCGACGTCAAGAAGAGCCTCGAGGTCATCGGCAGCGAGATCCGCCGCCTGGATCGCGTGGTGCAGGGGTTCCTCAAGTTCATGCGCCCTCAGGAGCTGGCGCTCAAGCCGGTGGATCTCAACGCGATGCTCCAGAGCGTCTGCGCGCTGCTGGAGGCGGAGAGCCAGAGCCACGGCGTGCGCTTCGTCCTCGACCTGGACGCGGGCCTGCCGGTGGTGAGCGCGGACGAGGAACTCCTGCGCCAGGCCTTCATCAACATCCTCCAGAACGCGGTGCAGGCGATGCCGAAC
>DATFGS010000375.1:0-1433 GCA_035249225.1 Candidatus Methylomirabilota bacterium
GGCCGACCGCATGCTGGACATGGGCTTCCTGCCCGACATCCAGCGCATCCTGAAGCAGCTCCCGGCGCGCCGGCAGAACCTGCTGCTCTCCGCGACCATGCCCGGCCCCATCGCGGCGCTCGCGAAGCAGATCCTCCACGACCCGGTGGCGATCCAGATCGAGCGGCCGTCCGCACCCGCGGTCGGCATCACCCACACCGTGTACCCGGTGCCGCAGGAGCTGAAGTCGGCGCTGCTGGTCGAGCTGCTCAAGCAGCCCGGCACCCGCAGCGCGCTCGCCTTCACGCGCACCAAGCATCGGGCGAACCGGCTGGCCGACTACCTGGCCCGGCACGGGGTCAAGGCCGACCGCATCCACGGCAACCGCAGCCAGGCGCAGCGGACGCAGGCGCTGGCCGGCTTCAAGGACGGGCGCTTCCAGGTGCTGGTGGCCACCGACATCGCGGCTCGCGGCATCGACATCGACGCGCTCAGCCACGTCATCAACTTCGACGTGCCGGGCATGCCCGACGAGTACATCCACCGGGTGGGCCGCACCGCGCGGGCCGAGGCGGTGGGCGATGCGCTCACGCTGGTCTCGCCGGACGAGGAGGGCGACCTGCGCGGCATCGAGCGCGCGGTGGGCTCGCGCTTCACGCGCGCGCAGCTGCCCGGCTTCGACTACACCAAGCGGCCGGCCGACAAGCTGGAGATCCCGCTGGCCGAGCGCATCGCTCAGATCCGCGCCCGCAAGGCCGAGGATCGCCAGCGCGCCCGCGCCAACGCCGAGCGGCGAGCCGCGCACGGCGCCCGCCCCGCCCAGCTCACCCGCGGCCGCTGACCCCAAAACGGTCGTAGCGGAGGCGCTTCCAGAGAGATTCGAGCGCGTCCTGGCCCAGGGCCAGGCGCGCGAGGATCTCGCCGATCATCGGGCTCAGCGCGAAGCCGTGGCCCGAGAAGCCGGCGGCGACCAGCAAGCCGCCGACGCCGGGGACGGGACCCAGGACCGGCAGGTCGTCCGGCGTGAAGGCCTCGAGCCCCGCCCAGCTCCGCGCGAGCGCGCAGTCCCCGACCGGCGCAAACACCGCCCGCGCCGTCTCGAGGCTCGCCCGCACGCTCTCCGGGAGCATCTCGTAGCGATTGGCCGCGTGGTCGATGAGGCGCGCGGGCCAGCCCCCGCCGATCAGGTACGCGCCGTCGTCGAGCTGCTTCAGGCTGAGCCGGCGGTCGAACGCGCCCAGCACCGGCCGGAGCGCGAGCGCGCCCGGCGCGGTCAGCAGCATCTGGAGCGGGCGTGTCTCGATCGGCAGCTTTACCCCGATCCCGGCGAGGAGCGCCGCGCTCCACGCGCCCGCCGTCACGATCGCCACGTCGCAGGCCTCGCGCGCGCCATCGCCGCGCGCGACGCCCACCACCCGGCCGCCCTCGACCAGGAGCGCGCGCACGCCGACGCC
>DATFGS010000376.1:0-15699 GCA_035249225.1 Candidatus Methylomirabilota bacterium
AGCTTCGCGCGGCAGCCCACGCCGCCGGGCTGGTCGTGCTCGACGCGCCCGTGCTGCCGGCGGGCCGGCTCGAGCTCCGGCACTACCTGCGCGAGCAGTCGGTGTCCCGCGTGGTGCATCGCTACGGGGCCGTGATGCGGCCCGACCAGGGAGGTCTCGCATGACGATCAAGCTCGATCACACCATCGTGCCGGCCAAGGACAAGCGGGCCGCCGCGGCGCTCTTCGCCGAGATCTTCGGCCTGACCGTGAAGCCCAGGCCGGGCTACTTCGTCCAGGTGCAGATCAACGAGAGCCTGACCTTCGACTTCGCCGACGCCGACGAGTTCGAGGACCACGCCTCGCATCACTACGCCTTCCACGTGAGCGACGAGGAGTTCGAGGGCATCTGGAGCCGCGTGAAGGCGAGGGGCCTCGGCTACGGCAGCGCGCCGGACCGGCCCGCGAACGGCCGGCTCTACTCGCACCGGGGCGGGCGGGGCTTCTACTTCAAGAGCCCGGATCACCTGCTCGAGGTGATGACCGTGCCCGAGACGGGGAGCTAGCGCGCCGGGAGCAAGGTCAGCGGACCTCGAGGCGCGGGGCCTTCACGAGATCGGCGGCCGGGGTCTCGGGACGGGCCGCGGCCGGCCGCGGCAGCTCCTGGCCGATCTTCTCGCGCAGGCGGTCGAGCAGCCCGCGATAGGACGAGCCGCGGATCACCCGATCGAACTGCGCCCGGTAGTTCGTGACCAGGCTGAGCCCGTCGATCGTCACGTCGCGCACCATCCAGCGCCGGCCCAGGTAGACCATGTCGTGGTCGAGGAGCACCTGGCGGCCGCCGCGGCGGCCGATGGCCGTGCGCACCACCGTCCGGTCGCGGCCGACGGACTCTCCGAGGTAGTACACCGTGATGCCGCCCTTGCTGCCGTCGACCTCCGCCACCGACGCCAGCCAGTAGACGAAGCCGCGCTGGACGAAGCTGGCGAAGAGGGAGCGGAACTCCGTCTGCTCGCTCGGGCTGCGCGCCTGCCACTGGGCGCCGAGGGTCTGCTCCGCGGCGCCCGCGAAGTCGAACGTTCTGCCGACCAGCAGGCGGACCGCGTTCAGGCGCTCGAGCGGCTGCTCCGCGGTGGCGGGGTCGGTGATGATCCGGTTCGCCTCGAGAAATGTCGACCGGAGCGATTCGGTCGCGGTCGCGGGGTCCGCGCCCACATTCACCGGCAGAGCGAGGAGCCATGCGAGGGCGGCAATCGAAGACAGGAGGGCATTTCGGGACATGAGGGATGCGGGGATGGGTGCATCTCACGTGCCACCGCGCGGAGGGCTGCAGGTGCCCCGGGAAGCGCGGAAAGACCGCGCGGCTCCGCCGGCGCGACCGCGCGCCGGAAGAACTTACCGGCAGAAAGTTCACGAGGTCGGCTAGAGCACCAGCTCCCGCGCGACGCCGCGCATGTCCATCTCGTAGTCGAGCCCCTGGATGGGCGGGCGGCTCGGGTACCAGTGCACGCCGTGGATGGCGGCGGGTCCCGCCGATCGGAGAATCTCGTCAAGCACGAGGGCGTGGATGGGCTCGGCGGTGTAGATGTCGATCGCGGTGACGCGGCGGAAGTCCCCGCCGAGCGTGCGCAGGCGGTCCTGCATGATCGCCATCACGAAGCGCGCCTTCTCGCGCATCCCGTCCGGCGAGGTGTCGCGGTGGCGCACGATGCCCTCGGGGCCCTGCGCGCGGTCCCGGAGCTCGCCCGCGCCGGCCACGATGAAGGTGGGCTCGGGCGTGGCGCCGGGCTGGGTGTAGGAGAAGGCGTACAGCGAGGGCTCCGACGGCGCGGCCGCGACCGGGGCCACGTTGGTGCGCGGGATCGGGTTGTCCTCGCCCACCAGGATGTCCCAGTCGGCCAGGAGCTTGCGGTAGCCCTCGTTGAAGCCGGCGAAGCCGTCGAAGGTGAAGGGCGCGGGGCTCCGCAGCTCGATCCCGCAGAGCGCGGTCCTCGCGCGCTTCACCTCGCGGAGGTGGCGCTCGATGCGCGCGAAGCCCTCGCGCCAGGGCACGGGCGCGGCGAGCGTCACGTGCACGATCTCGTGGCCCGCGCGGGCCACGGTGCCGCAGGAGAACGCGCTGATGCCGGGCATGTAGCGATAGTCGCCGGTCGGATGGTCACGAAGCATGGGACGGCCTCTCGATCAGGAAGTTGCCGGCCTCGAAGGGCACGGGGGGCGCGGCGGGGTCGAAGGACACGCCGATCGGGTCGCGGCCCTCGGCGAGCGCGTCGAGCTGGAGCTTGAGCTGGCGGCGCACCAGGGCCACGCCGCGGTCGCTCGACACCAGGTTCTCCTCGGAGTGCAGCGTGATGGGGCCCTGGCCGACCTGCGCCTCGTAGTCCCCGGGGAAGTCGCGGTGCTCGCTCTCGGTCAGCTCCTCCCAGAGCTTGCCGTTGAGCCGCGAGCGCACGCTCGCGATCTCCCCGGGCGTCCGCACGCGCCCCGCGGTGTAGATGCGGAAGCTCGTGTCGTCGAGCGGCAGCACCCAGCCGATGGTCTCCACGCGCGCGTACTGCGCCACTCGCGGGTTCGGGATGACGCGCAGGGTGGGCAGCACCGCCTCGCTGATCCGGTGGAGCACGGTGCCGTCGGGCAGCCGGCGGTCGGAGATCGCCTTGACGCCCCGGTCGGTGAGCTCCCACGTCACCTCCGGCATGAGGCCCATCGGCGCGGTGAACTGCGGGCCGCTGAACGAGCCGTGCAGGATCGGCACGTGGAGCGTGTCCATCAGGTTCTCGTAGTGCTGGAGCCAGTTGCACGGGATGATCGCGGGCCCGCCGCCGCCCACGCTGCGGTCGTCGGCCTCGAGGAATTCGCCCGGGTCGAGCGTCTCCAGCGCCTCGTAGCGCGGCAGCACCGGCTTGCGCGCGGGCGGGCCCATGTAGGCGAAGACCAGGCCGTAGCGCTCCTGCACCGGGTACCAGGGCTGGCGCATCCGGTCGCGCTGCGGGCCGCCGTCCGGCTCGCACGGCTGCTCGACGCAGCGGCCCTCCACGTCGAAGAGCCAGCCGTGGTAGCAGCAGCGGATGCCGCGCTCCTCCACGCGGCCATAATACAGCGTGGTGCCGCGGTGCGCGCAGCGCGCGGTCACCAGACCGGGCCGCCCGCGCCGGTCGCGGAAGAGCACCAGGTCCTCGCCGAGCACGCGGAGCGCGCGCGGCGTGTCGCCCGCGTCACCGGCCAGGCCGACCGGGTGCCAGTAGCGCCGCAGCAGCTCGCCCATCGGCGTGCCCGGGCCCACCAGGGTCAGCTCGCGCATGAACGTGGGCCGGGGCCGCCCGTAGCCGGTGCCGGTGTCGGTCACGACGGCTCGCGCCGGGCGGCGCCCTCGCCGGCCGGCGGCGCGGGCTCGCTGGAGCGGCGCAGGTCCAGGGTCGGGACGCCGCCGGTGTCGACGCTGGTGAGCGGGGTGAGCCGGGTGATGCGCGTCATGTGGCTGATCATGTCGGCGATCTGGCGGACGGCGCGCTCGCCGCGCTCGAAGTAGCGGGCGAGCTCCGGGCGGTCGCGGAGCCGCTCGGAGAGGAGCTGCAGGTTGCCGCCGACCACGGTGAGCGGGTTGTTGATCTCGTGGGCCGCCGCGTTGGCGAGCTTGGCCACCGAGCGGAGGCTCTCCGCTTCCCGCTCCGCCGCCTCGCGGCGCTGCCGGTCGCTGACGTCCACGAAGGAGACCACCGTGGCCGGACCGCCTTCCCACTCGACCAGGCTGGCGGTCGCGGCGAGCCAGAAGCGGCTGCCGTCCTGGCGGAGCGCTTCGAGCTCGACCGTCGGCGGAATCGCCTCGCCCCGCAGCCGCGCGTCCACGCGGGCCGTCACCGTGTCGCGATGCTCCGGGGCGACGAGATCCACCCAGCGGACGGCCAGCATCCGGGACGGATCCGCGAACCCGAAGAGCCGCACCGCCGCCGCGTTGGCGAAGCGGATCTCACCCACCCGGTGGATCAGGATCCCCTCGGCCGAATCCTCGATCAGGCGGCGATACTGCCGCTCCGACGCGGCCAGCTCGCTGGTGCGGGCGCGCACCCGCTCGTCCATCTCGGCGTGGACGCGGAGCAGCTTCGCCTCCGCCCGCCGCAGGCGCCCCGCCAGGAGCCACGCCAGACCCAGCGCCGCGGCGAGGAGAGGGCTCAGGAGAGCGAGGGGCACGAGCCAGCGCGCGAGGTCCACCGCCGAGTCCTCTCACGGGCCCGTCGCGGGGTCAAGCCCCGCGGGCGGTCACCGGGACAGCATGGCCACGCCCAGCACGATCAGGACCACGCCCCCCACGATGCGCCAGCCGAGCTTGCCGCGATCGCCCGGGAAGAGATAGGTCAGGCCGAGGACGAAGAGGGGGGCGGTGCCGGCGAGGGGAATCACCACGCTGACGTCGCCGAAGCCCAGCGCCAGCAGCAGGAAGAAGACCCCGCCGTTCTCCGCGATCCCGCCGCCGATGAAGTAGAGCAGGCTCCGCCGGCTGCAGCGCAGCGAGCCGAGGTTGCCCGACGCGGCGATGAACGCGGTCGACGCGATCATCGCCGCGCTGACGTTGATGGTGGCGCCGAGGACCGGCCCCGCGGAGGCGAGGCCGAGCTTGCGCAGGATCTGGACGGTGCCGAAGCACGAGGCCGCGATGAACGGATAGATGAGGTGAGGGACGCGAAAGCCGACGTAGCGGCCGCTCAGCGACAGCAGGATGGTGCCCGCGACGATCACCAGCGTGCCGGCCACGATGGGCGCGGTCACGTGCTCGCCCAGGAGCACGATCGCCAGGCCGCTCGCCACCAGCGGGGTCAGGTTGTTGACGGCGGCCGCGGCCGGCGCGCCGACCTTCTGGATGGCGAGGACGCGGAAGAGCCGGCCCCCGGTGGTGCCGATCAGGCCGGAGAGGGCGAAGTAGGGGACGGCCTGCCACGAGTACTCGTCGAACGGGACGAGGATCAGCGCCGCCGTCCACGCGGCGATCGTGCCGACGACCACGTTGATCCAGGCGCCGGCCCAGAAGCTCGAGCCCTGGAGGCCGCGCTGGATGAGCATGGTCGCGAGCGAGGCGCAGAGGGCGCTCGACAGCGCCATCACGTGTGGCGTCGGGAGCAACGCGGGGCTCGACGATCAGCCGACTTCGGCGCGGAGACGGTCGTGCAGCGCGGCGAGCTGGTCCGTCATCGCGGCCACCGAGCGCGCGCCGGCCTGGAAGATCGCGGTGGCGTTCAGCGCCACCCAGCCGAAGCCCATGGCCTTGAGGGCGGCGACGCGGGCCACCACCGCGTCGTGGTCCGCGTAGAACGTCTTGCCCGCCACGTCGCGGGGCGGCGGCGCCACCATGCTCTGCAGCCCGATGGTGCCCGGATCGCGCCCGGCGGCCTCGGCGTGCCGGTGGATGGCCTCGATGGCCACGCGGGCGCCGGCCGCGTCGGTGACCCGGCTGGCCAGCCAGCCGTCGCCGAGCCGGCCCACGCGCCGGAAGGCGGCCTCCGAGAGCCCGCCGATCCAGATCGGCAGGCGGGCGCCCTGCGGCGGCTTGGGCTCCATGGCCATGGACACCGTGGGGTAGTGCGCGCTCTCGAAGCTCACCTCGGCGTCGGTCCAGTAGGCGCGCAGCAGGCGGATCGCCTCGTCCATGCGCGCGCCCCGCGTCCGGTAGCGCTCGCCGAGGGCCTCGTACTCCGACTCCTGCCAGCCGACGCCCACCCCGAGGCGCACGCGGCCGCCCGACAGCGTGTCGAGCGTGCTCACCTGCTTGGCCACCAGCGTGGGCTGGCGCTGCGGGAGCACGAGCACCTCGGTGCCCAGGGTGACGCGGGTGGTGACCGCCGCCAGGTAGGCGAGCGCCATCAGCGCCTCCAGGATCGGCATCGCCGCGTTGTAGGGGCCCCGCGGGCGGCCCTCGATCGGCACCCCCATGACCACGTGGTCGAAGATGTCGATGTGGTCGTAGCCGATCCGCTCGATGGCGCGGGCGAGGCCGGCCACCGCGGCCGGACCCTCCCGGTAGGACACGCTCGGAAACTCGACGGAGAGCTTCATGAGTCCTTTCTCAGCGCCACGCGTCGACCGAGAGCGTCGTCTGGTACGCGCAGCCCATGATGCGCCAATAGCCGTTGGTCTCGCCTCCCACGACCACCACGTGGATGTCCTCGCGCCGGAACATCGTGATCAGCTCCTCGGGCGCCGCCTCGAGCTTGGACGCCCACGGCTCCTCGCCGAAGGTGGCGCGGGGATAGATGTAGTTCTGCACGAGCTGGTAGTCCCAGTACTCGCCGGCGGGCATTCGCGCATTGTCGTAGAGCCAGTCGATGAGCGCATCCTTTTTCAGGAACCCGCCCCGGTCGACGAACTGGCGCGCGGTGATGGGATCCAGCAGGAGGGTCGGCGGGGTGTGCGGGTCCATCCCGCGGAACATGTTGCGGACGTGCTCGCGCCAGTACCGCTCCCGGAGCCCGAGGGTGAAGGCGGTCGAGCGGCAGCCGGTGAACACGCTGACCGCGCTGTCGGTCGGCCGGAAGCCGTGCTGGACGTGGAAGGGCTCCCAGGGGCTCCGCTCCTCGTTCTCCCCGAAGGTCACGCTGTTGTACGCGTAGTTGTTGCCCATGGAGCCCATGTAGGTGAGGCCCGGGACCGAGCCGCCCTGGAGGTTCTGCGAGAGGAGCCCGTAGGCGCGGCCGATGGTCGCGTTGGCGTGGTTGTGGGGGCCGAGCGCCCCGGTGCCCACGTTCATGCCGATCTCGTGGCGCACCGGACCGTTGACCACCGCCATGGTCGCCAGCGAGCTCGAGCTGCTGCCGCGCGCGCTCACGCCCGTCGCGGCCAGGGCCAGGATCACGGGAAAGTACGCGGGCTCGGCGCCGGCCATGACCGCGTTGACCGCGACCTTCTCGACCGTGTACTCCCACGCTTCCCGGAAATGGGTCGGCCGCATGCGCCCGACCACCTCGTCGGGCCGGCGCCGGGTGCCCGCGAGCATCGCGGCCACGCGCTCCTCGGTGGGGAGCACGATGGGCAGCTTGTCCGTCCAGTCGCGGTCGAGGAAGAGGCGGTGCAGGGCCGCCTCGGTGTCGGGCTCGACGAGCCGCGGCGTGGACCGGTCGAACGCGATCTCCGCGCCCTCGGCGTCGGCGAAGGGCCGGGTCAGCGCCTCGATCACCTCTTGCATGACCGGTCGCCGGCTGATCGGATCGCGCCCGTCGACGTAGGCGCGCAGCTCCGCCGCGGTCTTGCCCATGACCGGCTGGGGCACGAACGCCTGGCGCAGGCCCGGCATGCCGTTCTGGGCCGCGACCGCGCGGACCACGCGGTCGAACTTGTCGGTGTGCAGGGCCACGGTGGGGACCCCGTAGCCGGCCTCGATCGTCATCGCGTGCGCGGCGACCGCCGGCGCGCAGGTGCTTCAGTGGCCGACGCCGACGATGGCCGCGTGCCCGCGCGCCTTGATCTCCTGCCAGGTCGCCGGATCGTCCTTGAGATACACGCTCGAGATCGGCTTGACGATGGTCTTCACCGCCGGCATGTGCTCGGCGAACCAGGCCTGCATCTGCTGCAGGAAGACGTCCGAGTCGTCGAAGCGGCAGTCCACCAGGTAGACGGTCTTGCCGTGAAGCGTGTCGAGCCGTGGGGCCAGCTTCTTGCGGGTGATCGTCGGAGCGAAGCCGACCGGGTTCAGGACCGTGAGCGGGCCGTTCGTCATGGTGGTCTGCCTCCGTGGGCGCCAGTCTACAATGAGCGTGCCTTGACCTGCTCGGGGACCGGCTGCTAGGCTTCGGCCCTGGCTGCGGCACCCCCCAATCGGCACCCCATCAAAGGAGATGAGCATGAGGCGAGCGCTCCCCGGGCTGGGCCTGTTCGTGCTGCTGACCGCGATCGTCGCGAGCCCGGCGTGGGCCCAGGAGCCCTATCCCACGCGGCCGATCTCCATCGTGGTCGCGTTCCCGCCGGGCGGGGTGGCCGACAACACGGCGCGGCCGGTGGCCGCCGCGCTCGAGCGCATCCTCAAGCAGCCGGTGCCGATCATCAACAAGGCCGGGGCGGCCGGCGCGGTGGGCAATCAGATCGTCGCCACCAGCAAGCCGGACGGCTACACGCTGCTGATGGCTCTCGTCAGCGTGTCGGTCCTGCCCGAGGTCGACAAGCTCTTCGGGCGGCCGCAGAACTACACGCTCGACCAGCTCACCGGGATCGCCCGGATCAACGCGGATCCCTCGATGCTGGTGGTCCGCGCCGACGCGCCGTGGAAGACCCTCAAGGACCTCGTGGAGGACGCCAAGAAGCGGCCCGGCGAGATCGTCTTCACCTCCTCCGGCCTCTACGGGGCGGCCCACATCCCGATGGAGATGTTCATCAAGGCGGCTGGCATCAAGATGCGGCACCTGCCCACGACGGGCGGGGGGCCGATGATGAACGCGATGCTGGGCGGCCACGCGCAGCTCGTCATGACGCCGGTGAGCCTGGCCGCCGCGCACGTGAAGGCGGGCAAGCTCCGCCTGCTCGCTCACAGCGGCACCGGGCCGGTGGCCGCGTACCCGGAGGTGCCCACGTTCAAGTCGCAGGGCTACGACGTCGAGTACACCGCGTGGGCCGGGCTGGTGGCCCCGAAGGGCACGCCGCCTCACGTCGTCAAGATCCTGCGCGACGCGGTCCGGCAGGCCGTGAAGGAGCCCGAGGTGGTGACCTCGCACGCCAAGCTCGAGACGCCGGTGGCCTACATGGACGCCGACGAGTTCAACGCGTGGTGGGCCAAGGACGCGGCCCGGCTCGCGGAGGTGGTGAAGCAGATCGGCAAGGTCGAGTAGCCCCGGCCGCGCCGTGACCGTCGACCGCATCGCCGGGGGGGCGCTCGTGCTGTTCGGGCTCCTCACCCTGTGGGAGAGCCGCGCCTTCCCGCTCGGCTCGCTCCACCGGCCCGGCCCCGCCTACATGCCGGTGCTGCTCGCCTCGCTCCTGATCCTCTTCGGCGTGGCGGTCGCCGCGATGGGCGGGGCGGCCCGCCGCCCGGCCGAGGTGGGCTGGCGGGAGTGGCGCCACGCGGTCGCGATCTTCGCGGCCTGCGCGTTCGCGGCGGGCGGGCTCGAGCGGCTGGGCTACCGGATCACGATGGCGCTGGTGGTGGCCTTCCTGCTGCTGGTCGTCGAGCGCAAGGGCTGGGCGCTCACCCTCGCCCTCACCGCCGTGATGGCGTGGGGCTCCTTCTTCGTCTTCGACACCCTGCTGCGCGTGCCGCTGCCCCGCGGGCCCTTCGGGATCTGACCGGTGCTCGAGACGTTCCAGAACCTCGGGCTGGGCTTCTCGGTCGCGCTCGCCCCGGGCGTGCTCTGGTACGGGTTCATCGGCTGCCTGGTCGGGACCCTGGTGGGTGTGCTGCCGGGCGTGGGCCCGCTCGCGGGGATCAGCCTGCTCCTGCCCGCGACCTACGGCCTCGACGCGACCCGCGCGCTCGTCATGCTGGCCGGCATCTACTACGGGGCGATGTACGGCGGCTCGACCACGTCGATCCTGATGCGCATTCCCGGCGAGGCCGCCTCGGTGATGACGTGCATCGACGGCTACGCGATGGCGCGCAAGGGCCGCGCGGGGCCCGCGCTGACCATCGCGGCGGTCGGCTCCTACGTGGCGGGCACCGTGAGCGTGGTCGCGCTCATGGTCCTGGCTCCGCCGCTGGCCGCCTTCGCGCTGCGCTTCGGGCCGCCCGAGTACTTCTCGCTCCTGCTCCTGGGCCTGCTCGTGCTGGCCTACATGAACACCGGCTCCATGCTGAAGGGCCTCGCGATGGCCGCGCTGGGGCTGCTGCTGGGCATGATCGGCATCGACCAGATGAGCGGCTACTTCCGCTTCGCCTACGGGGTGACCGAGCTCGCCGACGGCATCGGGGTGGTGCCGGTCGCGGTGGGGCTCTTCGGGCTCGCCGAGATCCTGCTGACCGCGGGGCAGGAGAATCCGCCCGCGGTGATCCGCCCGCGGCTGCGCGACCTGCTGCCGTCGCGCCAGGAGTGGCGCGAGGCGCACATGCCGATCTGGCGCGGCACCGGCATCGGCTTCCTGATCGGGATCATCCCGGGCTCCGCGCACGTCATCTCGACGTTCGTCTCGTACGCGATCGAGCGCAAGATCGCGAAGCGTCCGGAGGAGTTCGGCCGAGGGGCGGTGGCCGGGGTCGCGGGCCCGGAGTCGGCGAACAACGCGGCGACCTCCGGCGCCTTCGTGCCGATGCTGGCGCTGGGGGTGCCGGGCGTGCCGGTGGCCGCGCTGCTGCTGGCCGCGATGATGGTACACGGGGTGACGCCCGGCCCGCTGCTGATCCAGCAGGACCCGCGGCTCTTCTGGGGCTTCATCGCCTCGATGTACGTGGGCAACGTGATCCTGCTGATCCTCAACCTGCCGCTGGTCGGCCTCTTCGTGAACCTGCTGCGGGTGCCGTACCCGGTGCTGTACCCCATCGTGCTCGTGTGCTCGATCCTGGGCGTGTACGCGGTCAACAGCAGCGTGGTGGACGTCTGGATCATGCTGGCGATGGGCGTGCTGGGCTACGTGCTGCGCAAGCTCGACTTCGAGACCGCGCCGATCGTGCTGGGGCTGGTGCTGGCGCCGATGATGGAGCTCTCGCTCCGCCAGTCGCTCGCCATGTCGGCCGGCAACTACACGATCTTCGTCACCCGGCCGATCTCGCTCGTCCTGCTCGCGATCGGCCTCGTCCTCGTGGTCCTCGCCCTCCGCCCCCTCATCTCGCGCACCCTGGACTGGCGCTCGCGCCTCGCGGTGGACACCTAGGATCGGAGCGATATGGCCGAGCATGCTGGCGCGGTGAGGAGGCGGGAGGACCCGCGGCTGATCACGGGGGCGGGGGAGTTCGTGGACGATCTGCGTGTGCCCGGCTGCCTGCACGCGGCGATGCTGCGCTCGCCCCACGCGCACGCGCGCATCCGCGCGATCGACGTGGCGGCGGCGCGCCGGGCGCCCGGCGTGGCGGGCGTCTACGTGGCCGCGGACCTCGGACCCGCGGGCGCGCCGATGCCGATCTACGCGCCGCATCCGGCCCTGCCGGTGCCCTGCAAGATCATGCCGCTGGCGCGCGAGCGGGTGCGCTTCGTGGGCGAGCCGGTGGCGGTGGTCATCGCGGACGACGTCTATCGCGCGTGGGACGCGCTCGATCTCATCCGCGTGGAGTACGAGCCGCTGCCCGCGGTGGTGGACGTGGAGGCGGCGCTGGCCCCCGGCGCGCCGATCCTCCACGAGGAGATCGGCAGCAACCTGGTCGCCGAGTGGCGCCAGCGCGTGGGCGACGTGGAGGCGGCCCTGCGCGACGCGCCGGTGGTCGTGCGCGCGCGCGTCCGCCTGGCCCGCGGCGGCGCGCACCCGCTCGAGCCGCGCTCGCTGGTCGCCCGGTGGACGGACGCGCGGCTCACGGTGTGGGGCGCGGTGCAGATGGTCCATCGCCATCGCGGGGTGCTCGCGGATCAGCTCGGGGTGCCCGAGGACCACGTGCGCGTGATCGCCCCGCCCGACGTGGGCGGCGGCTTCGGCACCAAGGGCATGTACTACCCCGAGTACATCGCGGTGGCGGAGCTGGCCCGGCAGCTCGGCCGGCCGGTGAAGTGGATCGAGACGCGGCGCGAGCACACGCTGGTGGCCTGCGTGGAGCGCGACCAGGTGCACGACGTGGAGATCGCGGCCACCCGGGACGGCCGCCTGCTCGGGCTGCGCGACGACTTCCTGCACGAGATGGGCGCCTACACCATCTCCGGCCTCAACCTGCTCCAGAACGCGATGATCCACTCGGTCGGGTCCTACGTGATCCCGACCCTGGACCTGCGCTTCCGCGGCGTGATGACCTGCACCACGCCGGCGGGCGCCTACCGCGGCGCCGGGCGCCCGTACGGGACCGCGCTCATCGAGCGGGCCATGGACGCGCTGGCGCGGGAGCTCGGTCTGGACCCGGTGGAGCTCCGGCGACGCAACCTCATCCCCGCCGACCGGTACCCGTATGCCACCGGGCTCACCACCGCGGGGCGCGGGCCGGTGGACTACGACAGCGGCGACTACTCGCGCTGCATGGATCTCGCGCTGGAGGCCCTCGACCTGCCCGCGGCCCGGGCGGAGCAGGCGCGCCTCCGCGGACAGGGGCGCTATCTCGGCATCGGCGTCGTCAACTACGTGGAGGCCACCGCGACCGTGCCGAACGAGAGCGCGGTGGTGCGCGTGCACCCCGACGGCGCGGTCACGGTGGTCAGCGGCGCCGCGCCGCAGGGGCAGGGACACGTCACGATGTTCTCGCGCCTGGTCGGCCGCCACCTGGGCGTCGACCCCGACGCGATCGAGGTGCTGACCGGCGACACCGCGCTCGTGCACACCGGCGGCGGCACCTACGGCAGCCGCACCGCCGCGATCGGCGGCAGCGCGGCGCTGCTCGCCTCGCGCGCGGTGCTCGAGAAGGCGCGGCGGGTGGCCGCGCACCTGCTCGAGGCGGCGCCGGCCGACGTCGTGGTCGAGGGCGGTCGGTTCTCGGTGCGCGGCCTCCCGAGCCGCGCGCTGAGCTGGCAGGAGGTGGCGGCGGCCGCGCACGCCGGGCGGGTGCCCGGGGAAGCCGCCGGCCTCGAGGACACCCAGGTCTTCAGCGTCGAGCAATCGAGCTACGCCAACGGCACCCACGCGGTGGTGCTGGAGGTAGATTCGGAGACCGGCGCGGTCGCCATCCTGCGCTGGATCGTGGCGCACGACTGCGGCCACGTGCTCGAGCCCGGGATCGTGGACGGCCAGATCCACGGCGCGGTGGTGCAGGGCCTGCCGGACGCGCTGAACGTCCAGCTCGCCTACGACGACGGCGGCCAGCGCCTCACCGCGACCTTGATGGACTACGCGCTCGCCACCGCGGCCGACGCGCCGCCCGTCTTCGAGCTGCGCCATCTCGAGACGCCGACGCCGCTCAATCCGCTGGGCGCCAAGGGCGCGGGCGAGGGCGGCATCATGCCGGTGCACCCGCTCATCGCCCAGGCGATCGAGGACGCGCTGGCGCCCTTCGGGTGCGGGCGCATCGAGCGCGTGCCGGTCACGCGCGCGGACATCCACGCCCTGGTGCGGGCGGCCCGGGGCGCCTGAGCCCGATGCTTGACAGCCCCGGTCGGCGCCCCGTACACCTGTCGACATGAGGACCCTCTCGCCCGCCGCCGTGGCGCAGTACCGTCGTGACGGGTTCTACTTCCCTCACCGGGTGCTCGCGCCCGAGGAAGCGGCCGGATATCGCGCGCGGCTCGAGGCGGTGGAGCGCGAGCGGGGCGGGCCGCTGGGCGGCGAGCTCCGGCACAAGGGCCATCTCCTCTTCACCTGGCTCGACGCGCTGATTCGCCACCCGCGCATCCTCGACGCGGTCGAGGACGTGCTGGGCCCGAACCTCCTCTGCTGGAGCTCGAGCTTCTTCATCAAGGAGGCGCGCGATCCCGCCTTCGTGTCCTGGCACCAGGACTCGACCTACTGGGGGCTCAGCGAGCCGGACGTGGTGACCGCTTGGGTGGCCTTCTCGGAGAGCTCGATCGAGAGCGGCGCGATGCGCATGATCCCGGGCACCCACACCGAGCAGGTCGCCCACCGCGATACCTTCGCGCCGGACAACCTGCTCTCGCGCGGGCAGGAGATCATGGTGGAGGTGGACGAGGCGCGCGCGGTGGACGTGGTGCTCCACCCGGGGGAGATGTCGCTGCACCACGTGCGCATGTTCCACGGCTCGCCGCCCAACCGCTCCGCCGATCGGCGCATCGGCTACGCGATCCGCTACATCCCGACCCACGTCCGGCAGATCGCGGACGGGCCGCGCGACACCGCCACGCTGGTGCGCGGGGTGGACGCGTACCACCACTTCGACCCCGAGGAGGCGCCCGCCGCCGACCTGGATCCGGCGGCCCGGTCCCACCACGCCGAGATCATGAAGCGGCAGGGCGAGCTGCTCTACCGCGGCACCACCGCCCCGCGCTTCCGCTAGCGGCCTAGCGGATGGCGACGGGGGCGACGGTGGAGCCGGTGAAGCCCTGGGCCTTCAGCGGCTGCATGACGAAGGCGAACTCGTAGACCTGCTTCGCGGCCAGCTCGTCGAGCTTCAGGTTCTCGAGCAGGTGGAGGCCGTTGACCACCAGCGCGACCTGGTGCACGGGGAGCGAGAGCTTCGGGTCCGGGTTCGGCGCCACCTCCACCGGCCAGTTGTCGGCCCCGATCAGCATCGGATCCTGCCGCGCGAGCCACTCCGCCGCCGCGATGCCGATGCCCGGGCAGCTCTTCACGTAGCGCGCGTTGTCCTTCCCGTAGAGACGGCCCCAGCCGGTATTGATGACGACCGCGTCGCCGGGCTGCAGCGTCATCCGCTGCTTCGCGAGCGCGTCCTGCAGGTCCTTGATCGTGATCTCGTAGGTGTCGGGCAGCGTGTCCACGCCCTTGAGCCCGGCCACGTCGATCAGCACTCCGCGGGTCATCAGCGTGCCGACCTTCTCGATGCCGAGCTTCGTGAAGCCGCCCCGCGTGGAGATCGCGCCGGTCTTGAAGCAGTTGTAGTGGCTGTCCTCGTGGCTCTGGTGAGCGAAGCCGTCGAACTGGGTGCCGACCTGGCCGATCTCCGAGACCACCAGCTCCTCGTTGGAGCCGCGGCGGTTGGAGAAGTCGTTCATGAACGTACGCTTGACGTGGACGTCGAAGCGGCGCGTGCCGAAGAACGGCATCTTGTCGTTCATCACGTGCGCGATCTCGATGACCTCGCCGGTCTTGATGAGCTGGGCCGCGCGCATCACGCTCGCCGGTTTCATGTGATTGCCGGAGCCGCGCTCGTCGCCCGCGCCCCACTTCGAGGGGCAGCGCTGGCTTTCGGGCGGCACGCTCCAGCTCTGCGCGTGAGCGGTCGCGCAGGTCAGGGCGGCGGCGGCGGCGAGGACCACTCCCACGACGGTGTGTCGCATGGTCGTTCTCCTTGAGCCCTCCGGGAGGGCGCGGGCCGGGATGGGCGGGATCGCGCGGCGAGTCTATACCGCTTCGGCGCTTGACGCCACGCCACCGGAAGGGCATCCTGCTCGCGTGACGACACCGGACACGGTCCGCTCGGCCGGCGACGGCGCCAAGCCCATCATCGCGGTGTTCAACTCCAGCTCCGACACCGTCGAGCTGCTGCGAACCGTGCTGGAGGCCGAGGGGCTGCACACCGTGCCCGGACACATCACGGACCTCAAGAAGGGCGAGCTCGACTTCGTCTCCTTCATCGAGCATCATCAGCCGGCCGTGATCGTCTACGATATCTCCCCGCCCTACGACACGAACTGGACCTTCCTCAAGCTCGTCCGCAGCTCGCAGCCCGCCCAGGCCTCCCGCTTCGTCCTGACCACGACCAACAAGCCCGTCCTCGACAAGCTGGTGGGCGAGACGGAGGCGATCGAGATCATCGGCAAGCCCTATGATCTCGAGCGGGTGGTCGCGGCGGTGCGGACCGCCCTCGGCAAGGCGCCCTAGGCGGGGCATGCCCGTCACCCTCGTCACCGGCACGAGCACCGGTATCGGCTTCGCCACCGCGCTGCACCTGGCCCGCCACGGCCACCGCGTGGTGGCGACCATGCGCAACCTGGCCAAGGCCGGCCCCCTCGAGGAGGCCGCGCGCGCGGAGCGCCTGCCGCTCACGGTGCGCGAGCTCGACGTCACGCGGCAGGACTCGATCGACGGCGCGGTGGCCGCGACGGTGACCGCCGAGGGG